>CAYWAG010000200.1:2226-4298 GCA_964455925.1 uncultured Verrucomicrobiales bacterium
GAGTGATCCTAAGGTGTGCTTCTCCCCGTTACGGAACATAGGGCTGGTGGCATCCTTGGTCAGATCCTTCTCGCTAAAGCCGTTCTGCTTATAGTCGAGCTGAGGGTTGGTCGGGGGCGTCTCGTCCAGTGGATTAATAGACGCCTGGGTGTGACCTAGAGCACGGTAGTTATAGAGGAGGCGAAAGAGCTTACCATAGAATACCCCGTCGCCAGAGCCAGAGGGACCAGAAACAGGGGCAAACCCATCCTCACCCAGCTCCTCGCTCTGCGTGGTCCCTAGCTCGAAACCATCAAAGAAAGATCTCCATTCACTGTCTACGGAGAGTGGATCATTAAGCCACTTTTCATAATTCGCATCGAATAAGTCGGCATTCAGGCGGGAAGAGACAGAGGATGTCATAAAATTTACGGTTTTTAAAAGGTCAGGAACTGAGTTTCAGTCTAGAATGAAAACTAAGTGAGGATGTCTTATTCTAGCATTAGGGCAAAAGTCAACCTTTCAGGAGAGTTTGCGTTAAAAACTTTCATCCTCTACATGAGTCAAATTCCTCAATGACATGAAATCTCACCAATCAGCGCGAAAATGCTGGTGATTCCTCTGCAGGCTCCTGTCTCAACTGCCTCAAGAGTGGTCGCGCGCTGATTACGGTTGCTATTGCCGCGTGTGCAGTGCATAGCGGTAGGCATGAGTGCAGAGATTAACCCCAGTGACTATACGCAGGATTTACGTGAGGTGCTGGATGCCTTATTGTATTACCGCATGCCCTTCGGGATGTTCGGACCGAGCAAATATCCGCCGAAGGGAGTGCTGCTCGTGGATCTCCCCCTGGAGTATCTGAGCTGGTTTCACCAGCGTGGATACCCTAAGGGGAACCTAGGCGAGTTACTGATGCAGGTTTACGAGCTAAAGGCGGTGGGCATGGATGTTCTCTTTGACCCCATCCGTAAGCATCACGGAGGCCGCACCATCCTCGACCCTAAGCGTATCAAACGAGAGCAGCTCCGCAACGAGACGCAGTTCATTGAATAGTTACTTACTCACATTACGGCAGTAATTGTGGCATGAACATCCTGCTCATGATCAACATCTATTGGCGATAGCCACTAACTTTCTCCTTAATCTCCGCGTATTCAATAGGTCGAGAGCCAAGAAGGGCAGTCAGTGGCTAACGCCAGAGGATGTATTCACGAGCGGGACGCTCGTGCCACAGTCTTTACCGCCTTAATGTGAGTAATAGGATACCTTCTGGCGTTCATGACCCGTCATGGGTATTACTGCTACCCCATACGTCGTGGCAATGCCACCCTGGACTCACGAGGAAAATGCAAGTGCTGAACACATCGTGAGACGCAGGGATAAGGAAGTGGACTATCGCTTAGCCTTCATGAGGACGCGCTCCGCCTTGGCGAAGCAGGCGCTGATAGCCTGGTTCAGGTTCCGGGACTTCACATGCGTCTCCATGGTCTGGTGGTGCTTATCATGGAAGATGAGGCGGACGGAGGTCATATTATGGCGAGCCTTCAGGTGGATCTCGCTCTTATCGAGGCTAGGAGACATCTTGCGCAAGTGCTGGGCTTTACGCTGGATCAATGCTTGAGTGTCTTCCCAGAGGGTGTTGGACTGGATATCATGCGGATTGAGACAATTGATTTCTGCGTACATATAGTTGGTAATACGGTCAGGCTAGCAGGCGGCCTCTGCTGACGAGGCAAGTGCTAAAGCCTGACCTATGGGTTAGGTTAAGTAACCATAAGTGAGAGAAAAGCGACGCATGAGTGAGGCGTGCCTTTCCTCAATATGATCATCTCCGTATGAGCAGTTCAGAGACCAACTCTGGGTTCCCATACCATACTTTGGCTCATCGTCACCAGCAATCTCCTGCATGGAGGCTTTAGAACCCCACACACCTCCGGGCGACCACACTGGGAGCTTTGAACCTTGATTCCGCAGTGCATACTACTAACTCACATTACGGCGGTAAAGACGGTGACACGAGCGTCCCGCTCGTGAATACATCCTCTGGCGTTAGCCACTGACTGCCCTTCTTGGCTCTCGACCTATGGAATAAG
>CAYWAG010000201.1:0-4296 GCA_964455925.1 uncultured Verrucomicrobiales bacterium
CCCCTAGCACTAAGCCACAGCCGCCTAAGCCTACCGCCACTCAACCTACCACCGCTCCACAAAAACCGCGCCCTCCCCAGCATTTCCCCGCTGTCTCTATTACCGATGCAACCCTTATTGCACATAGCCAGCGCCTGGCAGATAATCCCGTTCGCATCACCGGCCTTGGGCTAACGCTCGACGAAGGCACCGGCAGCACTAGCGGTAGCTTCACCGCAGGCACCCTCGCGGGGCTTAAGCAACACATCACCCTAGACCTCTCCATCCCGCTAGAGCTGAAAGGGCAGACCCTTACTCTCCCCCATGCCACGCATCTACTCCCCCACTTTCAGGCTCAGCTATCGGGCAAGCTCCACCTCAGGCTGCTCCAAGGGCGTCTCGACCTCGCTCTGGACACCCCCGCACCCATCCACCTGCAGTCAGATCACGACGACATGCTGAGCATCGGAGCAGAGCGGGTCAAAGCCCGCCTCCAAGCACGGGGTTCCCTCCTGCGTCCTGGCACCCTCCAGGCTGCCTTACAGATCGATGCCACAGACCTCACTCCTGGTCATAAGACGAAAGGCTCCTACACCTTTGACCACAGTCAGCTGCACGCCCAGCTCCGCAACGGGGTGCTCACCGTGCCCTCCTTTGGCTGTCACAGTGAGAGTGCACACATTATGGGGAATACACTGGCATCGGCGCAGGGCATCTTTACTGTCTGCCGCTTTATAGGCGATGCGGAGTGGCGTGCACTCGCCGATAAGTTCTCTAACGGTATGCGAATCCCTCATAAGTCTGCGCTCTTTCTACCGCTCGATACTCCTGACCGTTTCTATACTGACCTGCACCTCCGCAAGCTCCCTGGCAAGCCTCCCGAATTCCATCTGTGCCCTAAAGTCGGATGGAGAACGCTTGACTCACATCGTAAAATGACCGAGATCTTCCTGACCCGAGAGCTCTGGCACGAGGAACTACGGTGATGAGCAACGATGACGCGCAACAATGAGAATCATATCAGGAACCTACAAGGGCAAGTCCATCTTATCCCCCAGCGAGGGAACCCGCCCCTCTACCGATCGCACCCGCCAGGCCCTCTTTAGCCTGCTGCAGCACATCGTCCCAGAGGCTCGTGTGCTCGACCTGTTCGCGGGATCTGGTGTGCTCGGGCTGGAATGCCTCAGCCGTGGTGCCGTCAGTGCCATAGGAGTAGAGCTAGACCGCCGCTCCTGCCAAACGATCCAGAAAAACATCCGTAACCTAGGGGTCCAGTCCTACACGCTCCTACAGCGTGATGTGCTAGCCTACCTAGACTCCCCTGTGACCGCCCCGGTTAATCTCATCTTTGCAGACCCCCCATACGAGGATAACTTTGCTACCAGCCTCCTCCTGCAGGTTCTCGCCCACTCCTCCTGGGAGACCCGCGCTACTGCAGACGCTTATTTCATCGCTGAGTCTCCCCAGGATCTGGAGAAAACAGGTCTCATCCCCGACGGATGGAAGATCATCACCACCAGAAGCTACGGCAAGTGCCACATCACCGTCCTCCAGAGAGGTGGCATCACCCCAGTGTAAAGCGGTCTGTGCTGTGGCAGTAGTGGTTCGGCGATGCCATGCGGCCAATAGGGGCGTATGCAGTCTCATCGAGCACATGATAGGTCGTGGGGTCTAAGATACCATCGCGCACATGGACGTGTAGGATCTCGCCGATCACCATGCGGTTCTCCCCGATGCGAATCTCCTGGAGGAAACGGCACTCCATACTCACGGGGGACTCTGCAATACGTGGGGGGCGCACCGCTAAGCTAGGGACAGGGGTCAGCCCCGCTAGGTCGATCTCGCTCTCCTCCGCCGGCACTGGCTGCGCACTCTGCACCATGGCGGGCGCGGTCGCTTCATCGACTAGGTTCACGACAAACTCCTCCGTCTCCAGGAGATTACGCGCCGTATCCTTTGGGACATCTGGAGCCTTATTCCCCGGCGCAAACGCCAAGATCGGCGGGCGGCTCCCCATAACACTAAAGAACGAAAACGGTGCCAGGTTCGTGACGCCCTCTGGACTGATCGTGCTCACCCATGCAATGGGCCGAGGCACAACCAACGCCGTCAATATCTTATACCGATCCCGGGCCTCTGTCTGCGAAAAGTCTATCTGCATGTCCTATCCATAATGACACAACCTCGGTGAGTAAATCACTAAAGGGGGGGCGCGTGATGTTTCATCAGGTTAAGAAGCGGCCCGTATGCTCCGTGCTAGGCAGGAGGCAGGCTGGGCGAGCAAGTCCTGGAAGGCGGTGACGGTAGCGGGCGACGAGGTCGTAGGCGCGGTCTGCTAACGGGCGTGGATAGTGATGCAGGAGACGGGCGAGCAGCTGATAACGCCTCATCGGGAGGAGCTGAAGGAGTTGCGCCACGGCGCGACTTTTCGTATAGAGCTGCCCGTGGTGTATAAAGTAGATCGTGTCGAGCTGGATGGGGACTCCTCGCGCACGGGCATAGGCCTGGGCTGAGGGAGACTGGAGCGGCAGGAAGTAGACGCGTCCCGCCACATCATGCCGTAGGACGAACTGCACGGACTGATGACACAGACCGCAATCACCATCATAAAGTAAGACAGAGGCAGGTGGGTCCAGAGCAAGTGCCTGCGCGAGAGTCATGTGTGCTGATATTAGTCCTCCACTACGATCGCGCGCTTAGGGAGCGCGGCTTCAATATCTACCCCCTGAGCGCGCAGCTCTTGTAGGAGTTCCATCGGTGGGGGGCCCTGTGGGCTGACTTTGATAGGAATGCGGGGAATCTCCAGCGCATCATCCTCCACGACGATCGCACGTTGCGGTACTACTGGCACTACAGGAGCCTCCTCTACCACAATGGCTCGCACGGGTTCCACCGGCTGAACCGGCTGAGGCTCCACCTCTGGTAGTGGTGCGACTTCGGGTAGCGAGGCTGGCTGCACAAGGGGCTGCAGCTTACTAGAAGTAGTGGTGGGCACGGGTTCCGGTGGCGGCGGGAGAGTGGGACGGTCGGAGGTAGTAGCAGCGGGACGGGGGCGTGGGGTGAGTGGCTTCGGTGCTTGGTCAAAGCCCTGTGGAATCTTGTTCCGCATAAGGATATCGACACGGCGGTTTGGTGCTTGCTGCGTAGCATCGCCTTCGGTGAGGAGAGGGCGGAACTTACCATAGCCCTTTACGAGGATACGCTCTCCATCGAGCTTCAGAGATTTCACGAGGTAGTCCTTTACCGCTTGGGCACGTTGCTGGGAGAGGCGGAGGTTGTAGTCATCGGGACCAAAGAGATCGGTATGCCCCTCTAGGAGACAATACATCTTAGGGTTACGGTCGATCAGCATCCCGAGCTTCATGAGCCCAAACCGGGCATCGACCTTAAGCTCCGCACTATCATAGCCGAAGAGGAGGTCACTGGGGATGGCTGTCTTCGTGCCTGCTAGCTTAGAGTTCGACATACTCAGGAGCGAGTCTAGGGAAGTGTAGCCCTGCATGACTCCATCGCTAGCAAAGCCGTTGATCCCCTGGAGGGTCTTATCATCGATGAGCTCGCTCTGGTTCAGTAGCTCGCCCTGCATGGAGCCCTCCTTAATCACGACCTGTCCTTGGTCTGCTAGGAGGTTATCGGTAATGGCAGTGCCTATGTCCTCTAGGATCGTGTCAGAGTCTGTATTCAGAATGACGTTATCTAAAGCGCCCTCCAGTTCCCCAGCCTTAGCAGGCACAGACATGGAGATAGAGATCTCTGGGGCATCAACACTAGGGCTCATATCGATCTCTTGGTTCTGCATCTGGTGTAAGACCTCGTCTAGTTCAGCGATCTCCTCGCGCTCGGTAGTGAAGTCAGGTAAGGTTTGTGTGGCATCTGGCTGCACCTCAGGAATCTCTACATCCTCCGTATTCACGATATAGGTCTGCTCCTCTGTCACCTCTCCCGTAGCGCTCTTAAAGAACTCGATCTTCTTAAGGTACCAAAACAAGGCTCCATGGACGGCAACGGCAAGAAGGAGGGCGATAAACAGCCCCACGCCTTTCTTACGCTCAGGCTGCTGCGCGGACCATCGGCCAAACTGGGGGGGAGGAGGAACTTGATTCACATCACACAGCATACAGAGATCTCTCACCCTCGACAACACGAATTTTTTACTACTCTATAAAAACTCCTGTAGCTTTCTGGCGTAGGGATGAAATTTGGGAGTTGAAGGACGCGTAGCGGGGGCGTATAATCAGGCTATGATAACGAGCGGGTATGTACATCCCTTTACGGACTTTGGGTTTAAGAAGATCTTCGGCGAGCAGCAGTCGTTGG
>CAYWAG010000202.1:0-4286 GCA_964455925.1 uncultured Verrucomicrobiales bacterium
CAGGAACGTAAGTGGTATTCACGATTTCTGTAGCCGGGATCGGATGCGGGCGGCTAGGGCTTCCATGTGTGGGACGGGGACCCCGATCCTGTGAGCGACGGCTATGGGTTGTGCCCAGATGGCGTCGTATTCGACAGGGCGGCCTTCTACGTAGTCGATCATGCTGGAGGGGCGGTAAGGGCCCATCGGGAGGGTGATCTGGATCTGCTTATCAAGGAAGGAGGGCGGGATCTCGTGTCCCAGCGCGGCAGCCACGGCGACGACCTCCTCCATGAGGGCGCGGACTTCTGGCTCTCGCTGGCGTTGCTGGAGGAGGATCTCTGTATCTACGCCGCCTTCTGCAATAGCGAGCCCATTAAAGGGGACGTTCCAGACTAACTTCATCCACAGTGCCTTCTCTAGGCAGGGCACGGCTTCGCACGGGATTCCGGCATGCGTAAACCGCTCTACTATGCCTGATAAACGCGGTGAGATCCCCTCGCTAGAGTGTTCTCCTACCCGAACCAGCCCCGCTGCGGTATGCGAGATCACTCCTGGCGAGAGGCGATTAATGCAGACGAAGCACAGCCCTCCCAGCACCCGCTCCGCGCCAAAGAGCGCGGCGATGTGCTCGCAGTTGCCCAGACCGTTCTGGAGGGTTAAGATCACGGTATGCTCCCCCACTAGTGGGCGGAGCACAGGCTCTAGGGCGGCATTGGCGGTAGCCTTCCATGCTACGATCACGAGGTCTACCTCCCCGATGGACGTACTGTCCTGAGCGACCTGCACGCGGGGGAGTGTAAAGTCCCCAGCCACGGAGCGCACCTCTAGCCCCCGCTCGCGCACGTGCTCATAGTCCCCGCGCATGAGGAAGGTCACATCCTCCCCTGCCTGTGCTAAGCGGGCTCCATAATACGACCCGACCGCACCAGCCCCTACGATCGCGACTCGTCCTAATCTCTCTGTCATCATCTCTCTCTTCATTCTGATATTCTACTTAGCGCGCTCGTCTCCCCAGATATGGACATGTAGGCGGTCAGATAGGCGGAACCCGTAGAGGATGCAGAGCTCGGCTACCACCGGCAGGGTAGCGTGGAGTTTAGCAGAGCTGGTGCCCTCTGGCATGAGGATGATGCGGTCGGCAGGAATGCCGTAGTCTGCCTGTAGCTCACGGATGACCGCGACATCCTCCTCCCCCGCGACGACGAACTTAAAGTAACTCTGCGGATGCGCCACGAACCAGCGGATGCGATCTGGCTTCAGCGCGATGGAGGGGGCGTTCCCCGAGTGTGGCAGCTTTAGCGAGACGTTAAACTGGAGCTGCTCCACGCTGGGGAGGAGGTCGGGGACGATGGTTCCGTTCGTCTCTACCTCTACCGTCCACTCTGGGGGCAGGAGGTCTAGCAGGGTGGTGAGAGCGGATTGCTGTAAGAGGGGTTCCCCTCCTGTGATGATGAGCCGCTTACAGGGGTAACGGCAGATCCAGTCGTAAATCTGGCTGGGGGACATCTCTATGGTGACCTCCTCGCGCTTAAATTTATGACCACTTACCGTCTGCCAGCGGGTGCCCTCCCAGTTCCAGGTATAGGGTGTATCGCACCAACTGCAATGCAGGTTACAGGTCGTCAGGCGCACGAAGGTAGCGGGTTGTCCACTTGATACGCCTTCCCCCTGTAGGGTGTAAAAGATCTCTGGCTCCCCGTTGGGCATCTTCGCTAGCTTAATCATACGCCCTATTGGGATGCCAAGACAGCCCACCTGTCAAGACTCCCTGTTTCTCTGGGATCAGCCTTGACCTCGGTCGAGATACCAGTGCATAGATAAGGTAACATTTTTTCACTATGAAACCAACTATCCTCCCTCTCATTGCGGCTCTGGGGATGACTGCGAGTGTATTCGCGCAGGACATCACCGAGCAAAAGATCACGGGTGTGGACATCGTCGTCAAAGGTGCGCAGACTGTCAGTAAGTCCCGTATCCGTAACTACATGTCCGTCCGCCCAGGCCAGCAGTTCAGCTATGATAAGCTCGATGACGATGTGAAACGCCTCTATGAGACCGGTCTCGTTGACGATGTCGTCTTTCTCGCTGATCCGCAAGATAACGGCGTCCGGATCATCGCAGAGGTGAAGACGCGCCCCTCCCTGCGCGCTATCGACATCCAGGGGAACACCGTCTACTCTGACAGTAAGCTACGTAACGAGATGGAGCTCACCGCTGGTGGCGTGCTGAACGACGCTGCTATCCTAAAGGGCAGACGCGCACTGGAGACCTACTACACGGAGCGCGGATACCCAGACACCACCGTGACACACCGTATCGAAAACGGGCAAGACGGGTTCGCCATCCTCACCTATCAGGTGAATGAGGGGATCAAAGGCGAGGTCGATGAGATCTACTTCCACGGGAACAACGCCTTCGCAGGGGTAGAGCTGGAGCGCGAAATGGGCACTAAGGAGAAGGGCATCTTCTCCTTCTTCACTAAGTCCGGCATCCTGAACAGCGCCCGTCTAGAGGAAGATAAGCAGAAGCTCGTAAAGTTCTACCAGAACAAGGGCTACCTCCGTGCGAAAGTCACACACGTAGGACGTGTAAAGAAGGATAACGGTAAGGTCGACCTGAACATCCACATCGAGGAAGGGGCGAAGTACACCGTCTCTGGCATCGGGTTCACCGGGAACTCTGTTTACAGCTATGATGACCTTTGGAAGGCGCTCTCCCTCATTGCAGGTGATGCCTACTCCGCAGAGAAGATGGAGAAGGACATTCGCAACATCCGCAGCTTCTACGGCGCCAAGGGATACTCCGACGTTAAGGTCATCCCCGACATGCAGAACACCGCCAACAACGGGGTGACCATTAACTACCGTATTCAGGAAGGCTCGCGCTACCGCGTCGGTAAGGTTAACATCCAGGGGAATAATAAGACTAAGGACCACGTCATCCGCCGTGAGGTCCCCATGACCCCAGGTGAGTGGTATAACTCTGTAGATCTGGATACCACTAAGAACCGTCTCCGTAACCTGAACTACTTTAGCTTTGCCAACGCGACCGAGCGTAAGAGTAACCGCTCCGGCTACCGTGACATTGACATCCAAATCTCAGAGAAGCGCACCGGCTCTCTCGGGTTTGGTGCGGGCTTTAGCTCCATTGATAACGTCGTCGGGTTCATTAATCTAGAGCAGACGAACTTTGACCTCTTTGATCCATGGGGCTTCACCGGTGGTGGACAACGGTTTGGCATGACCCTGCGCGCTGGTGCAGAGACGCTGGACTTTAAGCTCAGCCTCACCGAGCCTTGGTTCCTCGGTAAGCGCCTCTCCTTCGGTGGTGAGCTCTACTACCAAAACCGCCAGTACCTCTCCTCCTTCTATGACCAGCGTAACTACGGTGGCGCCCTCTTCCTCCGTAAGCCCCTCGGTAAGCGCTCCTATGTGAAGGGTGAGTACCGCCTAGAGAACGTGGAGATCGAGATCGATAACGCTCCTGCAGCCGGCTCCTCCCTCTACGCGGAGGAAGGCGAGTTCTGGCGCAGTGCCTTTACCCTCTCATACGTCTATGACTCCCGTAAGAGTAATATCACTCCCCGCAGTGGTGAGAAGCTGAACCTGAGCGCTACCTATGCCGGCGGCATCCTAGGGGGCGATGTGAATGCCTACACGCTCAACGCCACCGCAGTTAAGCACGTTCAGCTCCCCTTCGACTTCATTCTCAACCTGAATGCGGACTTCACCGTTGTGGATAACCTCACGGATGAGCCTATCCCGATCTTTGAGCGCACCAGCTTAGGTGGTGCTCGTGACCTCCGTGGGTTTGACTACCGCGATGTCGGAAGTGTCGCCTCTGGCACCAGAGACGCCGCTACCCTGGAGACCATTGGCGGTAAAACTAGCGCCTTCTTCTCTACCGAGGTCACCTTCCCGCTCGTCAACACCATCCGTGGTGCCGTCTTTGGGGATGTCGGGTTTGTAAATAAGAACGCCTACGACTTCTCTGCAGAGGACTTACACGCCGACGTCGGTATGGGGCTACGCCTGAACCTCCCCTTCGGTCCCTTCGCCATCGACTACGCCATCCCGGTCATGGTAGCAGACCAGGCAGAGGACGACGCCAAATTCCAGTTCTACCTAGACTACCAGTTCTAAGCCTAGATAGAGCACCCCAAAGGCGCGCCTCCCCAGAGGCGCGCCTTTTTTATGGCATTACACCACACGACATTTTTTAACCGCAGATTTCGCAGATAGACGCAGATTCACACTACACGACATTTTTCACCTCGTATTTTTTCTATCCGCAGATTACGCAGA
>CAYWAG010000203.1:0-4274 GCA_964455925.1 uncultured Verrucomicrobiales bacterium
CATGAGCACGGGGTGCCGGTGACGACACGGGGCGCGGGGGTCGGGTATGTCGGCGGGGCGGTGCCGCTGCGCGGAGGGATCGCGCTGTCTGTCTTTAAGATGAACGAGATTCTAGAGATCGCGCCGGAGGATGGGGTGGTCGTGACACAGCCTGGGGTGATCACGGGGGATCTACAGGATGCGGTGCGCGAGCGGGGCTGGTATTATCCGCCGGATCCAGCCTCCCTGCGGGAGTGCTCCATCGGGGGGAACCTGGCGACGAATGCGGGGGGACCGCGCTGCCTGAAGTATGGGGTGACGAAGCATTATGTGCTGGGGCTAACCGTGGTGCTGGCAGATGGCACGATCGTGCAGACGGGGGGGCGCCTGCATAAGAATAAGCAGGGGTTTGACCTGACCTCCCTCTTTATCGGGTCTGAGGGAATGTTAGGGGTGATCACGGAGGCGACGCTGCGCCTCATTCCGCATCCTGCACACCGGAGCATGCTCACCGCTACCTTTGCGGACTTTAATACCGCCGCCCTCGCCGTCCAAACCATCCTCGGCAGCGGACACCATCCCTCGGCGCTGGAGATCACAGATCCCTTTACCCTAAAGGCGGCGCGCGACTACCTCGGGCAGGATGCCTTCCCGGCGGGGGAGGCGCATCTGATCATCGAGCTCGATGGACGCCGCTCCGCTGTGGAGGCAGAGCTTCCTGAGGTCGCGGAGATCTTATCGGGGCTTGGGGCGCTCTCGATCCAAGAGCACTTAGATGACAGCTCCTGCGAGGCAGTCTGGAAGCTCCGCCGGGACTTCTCCTACTCGCTCCGTGCCACAGGGCTGACTAAGCTCAACGAGGACATCGTCGTTCCGCGTGGGAAGCTCGTGGCGCTGGTGGAGTTTGCCCAGCAGCTCTCTGCAGAGACGGGTATCCCCATCTCCTGCTTTGGCCATGCCGGCGATGGTAACATCCACACGAACCTCATGGTGGCGGACTATAATGAACCCGCGATTAAGAAACATGCCGATGCTGCCCTCGACCGCCTCTTTACCTGGATCTTAGCCAACAACGGCGCCATCACCGGTGAGCACGGGGTAGGGTTAGCGAAGAGCAAGTGGTTCCGCCAAGCCGTAGGCGAGGAGTCCTACGCTACCCACCTCGCTATTAAGCAAGCCCTAGATGCCAATGGACTCCTGAACCCCGGAAAGTTTCTAGGCTAGTGCCCAGCAGGGGGATCACGACTTTCGAAGCTGCCATTAACCTTATACAATCGGGATGCCAGGATGCCTCATGCCTTGAGTCCGCAGTGAGGAAACCGCAAAGACGCAAAGACGCTAAGTTTTATATAAATTTGCATAGTTGAGGGTTTTGTGAGCGGAAAGGAGGGTAGGAACAACAAAGACCTAACTTTTCAATCTTCTTTGCGTCTTCGCGCCTTTGCGGTTCAAAAATTAACTACGGAATTAAGGATAAAGCCCAGTGCCAGCAGGAAAGCAGGCGCTCTCAGTTACTGCCCCTCAGTGATTGGCTGTGCCTTGAGCTTGAGAGCGGACTTCGGATTTTGAGGGTCAAAGGGAGCTAATATGAGCCCTTCTTGACCATTAGCCGTATTCTTCCCCCCGGCTCTATACAGGACGGGGGAGTTAAACGAGGTGATGCCTAGTGTCTGAAATTGATCGACGATGTGTTGTTGCTGTGCTGTCCCTGGGCCGTAGATCTGTGTGATCTCCCAGTCAGAGACGAACAGGACATTTGTGAGAGGGTATGACGGCTCCTGGGCTGTTAGGCTATTGGGGATCTTATAGGCGATATAGGAGCCTGCGGTCACAATCACGATGATGGATAGGAGTAGTCTGACTTTGGGCGTAGGCTTCATGGATGGAGTTTGCCAGGTCAGTAAGGTTGCTGCCAGAAGGAATCCGCTTGCTATTTTGTGGGGATGGGGGCACGTGTGGGAAGTATGCAGAGCCTACTTAGCCGTGCGTTAGAGCGCCGTGAATCCATTTTGACCGATCAGACCGATTCGGTACGTCTCTTTGATGGGAGTGGAGATGGATTATCGGAGGTGTATCTGGATCAGCTAGGCGACCATTGGCTGCTCTCTACGCATGAGGGCATCGTGCGCGAGGAGGTGGTCCAAGCTCTCGGCGCGCATGGTCGCAGTGTGTATTGGAAGAAGCTGGACCAGCATGAGAAGGAGTCCCCCGTGCATCTCTGTGGACCAGAGGCGACCTCGCCCTTTACCGCGCGGGAGAATGGGCTGACGTATCAGCTCTCGTTTGAGGCTGGTTACTCGCAGGGCATCTTCCTGGATCAGCGCGAGAACCGCGCGCGGGTGATGGAGATGGTCTCCCCTGGTCAGCGCGTGCTAAACACCTTCTCCTACACGGGTGCGTTCTCTGTCGCGGCGGCATCACGGGGGGCGACGACGACGACGCTAGATCTCTCCCAGCCCTACCTAAACTGGGCGCGGGAGAATATGGCGCTGAACGGTATAGACCCCGCGGACCACTACTTTTGCAAGGGCGATACCTTTCACTGGCTTGGGCGGTTTGCGAAGGCGGGGCGCGACTTCCACGGCGTGATCTTAGATCCTCCTACGTTCTCCCGGGATGCTAAGGGGAAGGTCTTTCGCGTGGAGAAGGACTACCACCGTCTGGTGAAGCTCGCTAGCCATGTCCTCACCCCTGATGGGTGGATCCTAGCGTGCACGAACTGCCGTAAGCTCTCTGCCTGGGAGTTTGAGGATCAGCTACTGCGTGGTGCCGGCGATGACGCAACGCTGGAGAGCTACGAGATGCCTCCCGAATACCCAGAGGCTCCCTACCTGAAGTCCTATCTCATCCGCCCATGACGACCCTCCTGATCGATAACTCGAACACCCGCACGAAGTTTGCCCTCAGTACCAGTGCGGGGCTGCTCCCCTGGCGCGGGGTGGTAGAGACCCGCGAGATTACGGTGCCGGCAGTGCAGCGTGTGCTGGTGGGGCAGCGGTTCGATGCCGCGGTGCTGTGCTCTGTAGTCCCCGCTAAGGCGGAGGTGCTAGACGCCGCGCTCTCCTGTCCAGTGCACCGGGTCAGCAGTGCTAGTGTGCTGGGGATGGACATATCTTACCCGCGTCCACAGGAGATCGGCGCGGATCGGCTCGCGAATGGGGTGGCGGCATTTGCCCAATACGGGGCGCCCTGCATCGTCATTGACTCAGGCACGGCCGTTACCTTTGATGTCATCGAGCCACCAGGGCTCTATGCTGGTGGGGTGATCGCGCCGGGTCTGAACCTGCTCACCGACTACTTCGCAGAGAAAACCGCCCTGCTGCCTAAGATCTCCCTCACAGAGCCAGAGAGCTTTATCGGGCGTAGTACCACCGATGCCATGAACATCGGTGCTATCGCAGGGTTTCGCGGTCTGATCCGTGAGATCCTGACCGGCCTGATCGAGGAGCTCCCTAGCCCCCCCACGGTGATCGCTACGGGGGGAGACGCCGCCCTCCTGTTTAAGGGCATCCGCCGCATTAACCACGTGAACCCAGACCTCACCTTAGACGGTATCCGCAGGATCGGAGAGCTCAACCTCTGAGAAACTAAGGTGCGGTTTTCACGAGAATTTCACACAATCTCTATCTATCCTTCACATGATGGTGCTGAACTCTCACACCACACGACATTTTTTATCCGCAGATTTCGCAGATAGACGCAGATTATAAAAACCTCTAGGATAGCTCATAGCCAAATGGACACCGATTTTCACAGACCCAGTTTTATGCGGAGTCGAAATAGATAACGTCATCTGTGATTTTTGTCAGTGCCTCTGTGTTACGATAGAATCACTCTTAAGCAAATCTGCGTTCATCTGCGTAATCTGCGGATAGAAAAAAATACAAAGTTAAAATTGTCGTGTAGTGTGATGAACTTTTACGAATGAAGCATAAAATTATGGCTAATATAGAAAAGAGGCAGGCAGGACGCCGGCGGGGAATGACCCGAAGACAGTTCCTATATGGGGGTGCGGGCGTAGTCGCCAGTGGTGGTGTAGCTATGGGGTATGGGTTCGGTGTAGAGCCGGACCTCATCAGAGTGCGTAGAGTTACACTACCAGTGCAGAATCTACCAGCCGCCTTCCACGGGCTGCGTGTTTTACAGATTACAGACCTGCATTACCAGCAAGGGGAGGATGATCGACTGATGGAAAAGGTGGTGCAGGCTGCTAACGCACTGAATGCAGATGTGGTGCTCCATACTGGGGATTATGTAGAGCCTGCTGAAAAAGCCCTCGTCACCCTAACCATAAG
>CAYWAG010000204.1:0-4259 GCA_964455925.1 uncultured Verrucomicrobiales bacterium
GGACTGGCTGAGCGGAACGGGGACTTTAGTCCCCGCGATCCACGCAGAACTACTCCTTACATTGAGGCTCGCGGTCAACCTCTGCACGTGGGGGACTGAAGTCCCCCTTCCACTGGAGGAACCTTCCGCTGGGTTGGAAGGCTTTGCTATGGTGATCTGTGGGGGTTAGGATTGACAAGGGGCTTGTGATGGGTAGGGTTTGTGCAGGTTTCTGCTCTCCTTTTTCATGTTAAGTTATTTTCTACGCCGTTTATTGATCGTTCCGCCGACTTTGTTGGTGATTACGTTGCTGGTGTTTGGGCTCTCTAGGATGATGCCTGGTGGTCCGATCGAGCGTCTGTTAGCAGAGGCGGCGGTAACGGCTGAGGGCGAGTCTGGTGGCGCGACTAAGGCGAGCCAGGGGACGCTAGGGGAGGCAGAGCTCGAGGAGATCGAGGAGTTATACGGTCTGGATAAGCCGGTGCTGGTCGCCTATCTGCAATGGCTGGGGCTGTGGCAGAAGGAGAGCATGATCGCTAAGAAGGAGTTCGGCGCGGATAAGGGGGAGAGCATCGGTGGGGAGGCGCGTGCCTCTGCTGACATGGTGCAGCTGGTGCTACCCGGGACGGGGGCAGTGGCGACGCTGAGTAAGGGGAAGGATGCAAAGGGGCGTGAGAAGATATTGCAGGCGGTGTTCGCCGATGGGGAGAAGATCTCTGAGCAGGGGTGGCGGTATCGGCTAGAGACGGAGCAGGATCGGCAGGCGCGCTACCGTGAGCGGAACCGCCTGGGGGCGGATGAGAAGGCTCCTGGCTATAAGCCACGGGTGGTGGTCTATCAGCGTAGCTTTAGCGGGCTCTTACAGGGGGACTTAGGGAACTCCGTGAACTATGGGGACTCTGTGATGGGGTTGATTTGGCAGCGGGTCCCGATTGGTGCCTACTTTGGGATCCTTGCGGCGATCATTACGTATGGTATTAGCCTGCCGCTGGGGGTGCTAAAGGCGATCAACCACCGCACTCCTTTGGATACGGTGACCTCGATCTTAATCTTTGTGGGCTATGCGGTGCCTGGCTTTGCGCTGGGTGCGATTTTGATCGTCTGGTTAGGCGTGCGTTTGGAGTTGTTCCCGATCTTTGGGCTGGTTAGTCCAGACTTTGCGTCCCTGAGTGCGGGGGATAAGGTCAAGGATTTGGCGCATCATACGGTTCTGCCCTTAGTCTGTTACGTGGTCGGTGGGTTTGCCTTCCTGACGATGATGATGAAGAACAACCTCATGGATAACCTCGCGGCAGACTATGTGAAGACGGCGGTATCGCGCGGGGCTAGCTTTAAGCGGGCAGTCTTTGGGCATGCCTTTAAGAACTCACTGATCCCTATTGCGACCTCGCTGGGGCAGTTGATCACCATTTTTGTGGGCGGCAGTATGCTTATCGAGCGCGTCTTTGATATCCAGGGCTTTGGTCTGCTGGGCTTTCAGGCGATTGTGGATCGGGATTACCCCGTTGTCATGGGCACGCTCACGATCTCTTCCTTACTCGTCCTAGTCGGTAACATCCTGTCGGATCTGATCATCGCTACGATCGACCCACGCATCAAATTTAAGTAACTATCATGAATCGTCCACTCTTGGGAGTAATACTATTAGTGCTCGGCGCGGCGGGGATCGCGGCGGAGCTGGCTGGGCTGCGTCTCCCGACGGCGAGCTGGTTCTTTGATACTAGCCGCGCGATGCGCTTCTTACATACGGAGCAGGTGCTCTGGTTTGGCTGGCTCTCTGCGGGGGCGGCGATGGTCACGGGGATCTATCTGATCGTGCGGGCCTGTCTCCCGCATCAGGTGCACCCGGCGGCGGCGAGGCGGCGGGCACGGTTCTATGAGCTTAAGCGTGGTGTGTGGTCGCTGCGCATCGTGCTGCTGCTGGTCTTTATCGCGGGGCTGGACTTCCTCATCGTGGGGAATAAGCCGCTGGTGATGAAGTATGAGGGGAAGCTGTATTACCCTGCCTTTGAGCGTAAGGTCTTCCAGGGGCAGGACTTTGGGGTAGAGGGGAAGTTTAGCGAGGCTCCGGCGAACTACCGTAGTATCCAGTCCTTATTCTCTGAGGACTCTGGGAACTGGATGATCCTGCCTATCGTTCCGTATGCGCCTACTGGGGATACCTTACCGCCGTCGCTGGCGACCTTACGCCTGGGGGATGATCAAGTTTACCGGGTGGCTGGTGGGAAGCCTTACTCCGGACTGGCGGCGCGCGTGTATGCGCCGGATCCAGGCAGTGAGGACTCTGCCCTCCATATGCGCTATCGTCTCCGCCACGGGCGGTTCTCTGGACCTGCGGATGGATGGGATAAGAGTGGTGAGCGGATCTATGGAGCCGAGTTCACGGAGGGGCAGATCCAGGAGGAGGCATACTACGGCACTGGGGAGCTGGAGGGCTTCCTGACACGTACGCCGAACGAGCTGCAGGTGATTCGTTACCATCCTGCGCCGCCTAGCCTCTCGCACCCACTGGGCACAGACTCTAATGGTAATGATGTGCTGGCATACCTCATCGGGGGGCTCCAGGTGAACATTCAGGCCGCCCTCTTTTACATTCCCTGTGTGTACTTCATCGGGGTCAGCTTAGGGCTGATGATGGGGTACTTTGGCGGGTGGTTCGACCTCATCCTACAGCGTATCATCGAGGCCCTAGAGGCGATCCCGATGCTCTTCGTGCTGATTATTATTTCTAGTGTTATCCCTGTGGAGTTTAAGGGGCTGGGGATGATCGTGGCGATCCTCGTGATCTTTGGCTGGATGGGGCAGACCTACCTCATGCGATCTGCCGCGTATAAGGAGAAGGCACGGGACTACGTCTCTGCCGCTAAGGTGCTGGGAGCCAGCACCCCACGTATTCTGATGCGCCACATCCTGCCGAACATTCTCTCCATTCTTGTGACCGTTATCCCTTTCTCTATTGCAGGGGTGGTGACGGCAGTGACCTCTCTGGATTACCTGGGGTTCGGTCTACCGCCCCAATACGCCTCCTGGGGTAAGCTGCTAGAGGATGGGCTGAACAATCTCTCTGCCCCCTGGCTGGCGAGCACGGCGTTCCTGGCGCTCGTGATCACGCTCACCCTTATCACCTTCGTGGGTGAGGCCATCCGTGAGGCCTGGGATCCACGTCAGTTTACCATTTATAAGTAATATGCGCTTCTACTCCGTACTACTCGCTCTCGTTCCGCTCTGGGTTTGTTCCTGTCAGCGCTCCGCTCAAGCGGAGGGCGAGGGACTGCAAGCCATGACGCTGGAGGAGTTCACCCCCATCTATAACTCCTACATCCAGACCTGGCTAGAGGATGAACTCGCTACCGCGCAGGAGGCATTAGCGTCTGCTACGACCCCAAAGCAACAAGCCACGCTCCGCACCCAGATTGAGACCTTTGAGTTCCGTCTGTCGCTAGGGGACTACCTCCGCACCGCTTCGCCCAGTGAGGTGCCTACTGACCTCGTGTGGGAGGATGGACTGGAGCAACCCGAGTTTGCCGACCCAAAGGCACAGCGAGGCGGCGTCTATTACCGCTTTCTGGGGAGCTTTCCACCGACCGTCAGAGCCTTTGGTCCCAGCTCGAACTCCTCCTTCCGTGGTGTCATCTATGATAACATTGGCGTGCCCCTGGTAGGGCTGCACCCTACTACGGGGCAACCCATGCCGGGTCTCGCCCGCCGCTGGGCGGTCTCCCCCGATGGTCGCACGGTTTACTACGAGCTTCACCCTGACATCGAATACACCGATGGCACCGCCCTCCAGATAGAGGACTTCCACCGCAACGTCTTCGTCCGCACGTCGGACTACGTAAAGAACCCGTATGCTAAGCAGTACTACCGCGAGCAGTTTGCCCAGATCACGCTCTACTCAGACACGGTCCTGGCAGTCACCCTCCCGGAGACTAAGCCCCTCATGCCCGTGATGGCAGGCACGCCCCCGGCGCCAGAGGAGTTCTACCGCGAATACGGTCCCGACTATGAGCAGCGCTACCAATGGCGTCCTGCGCCGACCACTGGTGCCTATCATGTGAGGGAGCAAGACATCGTCAAGGGTGTCTCTATCGCGCAAACCCGTCTCGCGGACTGGTGGGGTGATGATAAGCGCTTCTACCGCTACCGCTTTAACCCTGATGTGGTGCACCATACCGTGATCCGAGAGGCGTCAAAGCAGTTCGAACTCTTTAAGATCGGTAAGCTGGATAGCTACGAGATCACCATTCCTGAGCGCTACTACGAGAAGTCCGAGATCGAAC
>CAYWAG010000205.1:0-3187 GCA_964455925.1 uncultured Verrucomicrobiales bacterium
CGAGGTGGTCAAAGCGGCCCTCGAGCGCGAGCTTACTGACTTCGTCCAGTAAGTCTTCCCGCAGGGTGCCGCAGATACAGCCGTTGGACATTTCGACCATTTTCTCCTCGGTATGTGAGAGGGCTGCCTCTCCATTCCGGACGAGGTCGGCGTCGATGTTGACCTCGGACATATCATTGACGATGACGGCGATGCGCTTATCTTCGCGGTTGTTGAGGATATTGTTCAGCAGGGTGGTCTTACCTGCACCGAGAAAGCCGGAGAGCACGGTGACGGGGAGGGGCTGGATGTCGTTCATATGAGATGGATGAAATTATGCGTTAGTAAAGGAGTCTGGGGTAGGGGCGCTGGAGGCATCTGGCTCGATGGCGCATTCACAGTTCGTACAGCAGTCGAGGTCTGTATTCATAAATCCGGCATCCTCATATGGAGCCAGGCGCTCGTATGCATCCTCAATGCCTAGGCGCTCTGCTATCGCCAGGGCTACCACCCCGAAGCGGGCGCGGAACTTATAGATAAAGCAGAAGAGCGAGTTCCGATGCACGAGCGAGGGGCCACTGTAGAATAAGCCGGGGGTGATGGTGGACTCATCGCCCTCCTCGGTAAAGATGGGGAGGCCATTAGCGTCTTCATCAAAGAGCCTCTCGACCATCCCGAGACCGGAGTGGAACCCATTGGCGAGGATGGGCTGTGTGAGGCTGGGCATTCTCTCGCCATCGGCGTTCTCGATGATCCAGCACCCGTCCTCTTGTTGGATGCGGGTAACGGTGGTGTCGGAGAGGAGTTCTAGCGAGTCCGCGCGGTCGGGGTCATCTAGGAGGTCACGCAGACGGTCGAGCGTGCGTGGGCTAAGGGCGCGTGAGGGGTCTGAGTCCTGAGAGGACCACGGGGCGCCAGAGGAGATGAGGCACACCTTTTTGCCACGCGAGACCAGATTAATAGCGGCATCGACCCCACTCTCATACCCGCCAATGACGGTAAAGACTTCGCCCTTAAGCGCGCCCCAATCCGTGACCTGAGAGTTATGCAGAGCTAGTGAGGCCCCCGGAAAGTCCTGACTACGTGGGGAGAAAAACTGCCCGCCAGCCCAGACGACATATTGCGGTCGCACGGTTCCGGCGGAGGTCTCTACGGCAAACCCGTCCTCTTCCTTTCGGACATCGGTGACCGTGATGCCCGTGCTCACAGGGATCTCAAACTGGGAGGCGATGGCAGATAGATAGTCTGCGTAGGCAGCGCCCTCTGGGTGCTGGGTTTTTAGGTAATCCGCGGGGGAGGTATCTGGATCTATGGCATTGAGATCCGTGAGCCCAAAGGGGTTAGAATAGAAGGAGGGGCTCAAGAGCTTCATCCCCTGAGGCCAAGCCCGAAAGGCGGCACCGATCTCTCTGGCATCGATGACCAGCTGGTCGTAAACGCCGGCTTGCTTCAGCGCCAGAGAAACGCCTAATCCAGCGGGGCCTGCCCCCACAATGAGAACCTTAGGGTGGTGTAAGTCTGTCTTGATGTCCGTCTTCATAGCTGATGCGGGCTTTATAGGCTGGAGAGGGCTTGCTGGAACCATTGGATCACTTGGTCCCGGTAGGTGGCTCCGTAGAGTTTTACAAAGGACTGCGTCCCCGGATCATCGTCATTCTGCAGCGCTTCTATGCGCTCAGTGCAGAACTCCGTGGTGAGGGGGATTCCTCCGACTTCTGTGATGGCGTGGTGCCAGTCCTGGTAGTTTTTTAAGAGTTCCATAATGATAGTTGGGGGTATTGTTAGAGATTAAATAAAGAGGCTCCCGCCCCACGCGATGCACAGGCTAAACCCTGCGGCCCACAGCATTTGGCGGAGGCAGAGGGTGAGCGCGAACTTCCAGCGCATTTCGCGGATGATCGTCACCACGGTGACAATGCATGGCAACAGGACACCTGCCAAATACACCGCAGTTAAGACTTGGACCGGAGTGTCTAGAGCCACACTCAGCACGCCCGCCTCTTGGTTCAGTAAGCCCACCGCGATCCCATCCTTGCGCACCGATCCTAGCACTACGGCTGTGACGGCCTCGCCAGGGAGATTAAAGAGTGCCATCAGGGGAGTGAGTAGGCGCGTGCCCTGTGCTAGGATGCCACTCCAGGCGAGTAAGCCCGTGAAGAAGCAAATGGCTACAAAGATGGGCACCGCGGTCTGCGCAAACTGCTGTAGCTCCTCTAGGGCATCCTGCAGTGAGTCTCGCCAGTTCGGCAGAGAGACCGCGCGACGGCTAGGGGTAGCACTCTTAAGAGCCTGCACGGCGCGCACATGCTTAGGGGTAGTAAAGCGGAGGTAGATCAGCGTGGTCACTGCCATGAGCACCAGATACACCACCCCGAGCTGCGGATAACCCGCCGCCGCAAACACCGCAAAGGTCGCTGGCAACTGATAGGAACAGGCAGATCCAAAGGAGATCGCGGAAATGCAGGCGCCCCGCCCACATTGGTCACAAGCCCGGCTCGATACCACGGCGGGGACATTGCACCCAAACCCCATTACTACCCGGACCAAATCATCCCCATTAATGCCCACGTGCCTGAGATAAGGGTGCAGCACCGATGAGATGTACTGCGTTAGCCCACTAGACTTGTATAACGATAGGATCACCGAGAACAGAAGCACGGTCGGAAGGGCATATAGCAAGAGAAAGGGGAGCATGGAGACTAAGCCGTAATCCCCACCCATCAGCGCCGCCCATAGCGCGGGCCAGGCATCGACCGCCGTCAGGACTGGCGCGATCAGATCGGACACGGAATCATACAGGCGGTCCGCCAGCGAGTTTGCATAAATCACTGCACATACAGCGGGAACAAAGAGCAATGCACCCGCAACGATCGGATGAGACCCTAATCTCATCAGAGCCTTGTTTCTCGGTGATTCACTCTTCTTAGACGCCTTCATGCGAGTAAACCATTGTAACAAGAATCCACGAAAGCAATCCCTAAATGAAATTTAGTTGCAATACCATTAGCAGCTGGGGGAATCAAGCAAGAGAGGGTGTGAACGGGGGAGCTTGTGGCGTGAGGTCACTTTTCCTTTGTCCTACAGTCATGAACGACAGCAAAAGTTCCCGCACAAGCTCAGCCCGTGGTATAAATTCACCTTGGCAAATGTCGTAAAACAGGATATAGTGTTACTATGGAAGCCGTGATTGAACAACTTTTAGAGCGCC
>CAYWAG010000205.1:3287-4235 GCA_964455925.1 uncultured Verrucomicrobiales bacterium
AAAAGCAATCTGTCGAATGCTACCATCTCACTGAGGGCCAGTCTGAATACTCCCTCCGCACGGAGCATCACGTGACAGGGACAGCATCCCCCCTCTGCCTACCAGAGGTCCAGATCGACCTCAGCAAGCTCTTCTAGTGTTTTGCGAAGTGCTCATATATTCACCTTGGCAAATGTCGCAAAACAGGATATAGTGTTACTATGGAAGCCGTGATTGAACAACTTTTAGAGCGCCCTGACTTTCCGGTGCTTGCAAAGCAGATCTCTCGACTTGCGGAGACTGAGGAGAGCAAGCGGGCACAGTTTCTAAGGGAGCTGACTCCAGAGATGAAGGCGGAGTTTATCCTCGGTCAGGTCGTCATGCACTCTCCGGCAAAGGCGAGGCACTTGGTGGTAACGCGTAAGGTCTTTACTGCTATCGTGAACTATTGTGATGCTTCGGGAAACGGGGAGACCTTCTCTGAAAAGTGCCTCATCTCGCTGACTCGGAATGACTTTGAGCCAGACATTGTATGGTTCTCCCCAGCCAAGGCTGCGACGATCACTCCGGACATGATGCGGTTCCCCGCTCCAGACTTCATTGTCGAGGTGCTCTCGCCTTCGACTGAAGCCATTGACCGAGGCGTGAAGATGATAGACTACGCTGCCCATGGGGTGGGCGAATACTGGATCATCGATCCTGAAAAGCAATCTGTCGAATGCTACCATCTCACTGAGGGCCAGTCTGAATACTCCCTACGCACGGAGCATCACGTGACAGGGACAGCATCCCCCCTCTGCCTACCTGAGGTCCAGATCGACCTCAGCAAGCTCTTCTAGTGTTTCGCGCTCCGGATTCGCTGCGCTCACATCTGGTGGCGTAGCCATCCGGAGCGCGAAGGGGCGAGTTCTCATCTAACTCACATTACGGCGGTAAAGACTGTGGCACGAGCGTCCCGCTCGTGAATAC
>CAYWAG010000206.1:0-4223 GCA_964455925.1 uncultured Verrucomicrobiales bacterium
GCGTTAATCTGCGCAATCTGCGGGAAAAAATATGAGTAGGAAATTGTCGTGTAGTGTGTGTGGAGTTACCACTATTCAGGTGGGGAGGGTAAATGGGATTAGCAGTAAAAGCCTAGACTTCTCCAGATGGATAGCCTAGATCTGCGTATGCCTATAGACTCTCTCCTCACCGCATATGAGACCCATTTAGGGGCGCCCCAGCCGATCGACTGCCTTCCTATTAAGAAAGGGGCGTCTGGCAGAACGATTGTACGCCTGCAGGCGGCGCCTGCTTCGGCTGTCCCTAGTGTGATCGCTATTCACTATACCTTTGAGCGTGAGGATAATGCGCTGCACTACCCCATCAGTCTGTTGCTGGAGCAGGCAGGGGTGCAGGTGCCCCGTATCCTGCATGCTGATCTGGAGTCGCAAATTCTGCTCGTCGAGGACATTGGGGGGAATGACCTTCTGGACTTACGCGATGAGCCTTGGGAAGTACGTCTCCCCTACTACCGCGCTACCTTTGAGCAGCTCGCACGCCTATCTGCGGTCACTCCCCCGACGGATACTCCCATGATGCCCGCCTTTACGGCAGAGACGTACCGCTGGGAGCAACAATACTTTGCCACCCACTTTCTAGGCACCCACCTGGGGCAAGATTCCGCCGCCTTCCTCGCGGATCAGCGTATGGAGCAGCTCGCTACGGAGCTAGGAGCACGGCAGCCTGACCTCGTGCACCGTGACTTCCAGTCGCAGAACCTAATGCTCCGTGATGGGGGCGTCTATGTGATCGACTTTCAGGGGGCGCGCCCTGGGTATGTGGAGTATGACCTGGCGTCCTTTATCTATGATCCTTACATGCGTCATCCTCAGGAGGAGCGTGAGTCCCTGCTAGCGCTATGGACAGAGGTGAGTGGACGCGCCCTCCAGCCAGACCTGCTCCGGCACTGTGCCATGCAGCGCCTCATGCAGGCCCTAGGCGCCTATGGTAACATCGTGCATAATCAGGGGGACGATTGGTATGCCCAGCACATTGCCCCCGCCTCTGAGATGCTGTTAACGCTCGTAGCCGGGACAGAGTACGAGGAGCTGTTCCAGTTCTGATCCCCTCCACCTCCACTCATTGCCGTAGTGTGTGCTTTCAACGTGTTATAAGACACTACGGAGCGGTGAAGCGGAGGAGGGCTTGGTCTCCTTTGGTCGCACTGCCTTGGGCATGCCAGCGGGTATCGTCATCGCGGTCTGCATGCGCTAGATTCAGCAGGGCGTGCGCGCGGGTATGAATGGCGACGAGGTCGCCCTCTACCTGTGCCATGTAGGTGCCACGGTAGAAGTAGGAGCCGGTAAACCGCCAAGGTTGTGTGGGGAGTGGCGCGCCTGCCCCGGTGTAGGAAACCAGCTGACTAGCAGGGAGCCAGCTACGCCCCGCATCTAATGAGTAGTGGAGGTGGACGGCGGGGTGGTCGTGCAGGTCTGCCAGGAGGTCTTGCGGGTGCTGATGATCCGTGGGGTCTGCCTGTAGGCCCAGTAGCGCTAGGGATGCCGCTAGCTCTACCGCCGGCACTGCTGTAGAGAACACCGCCTCATGCACCTTACCGCTCTGGTGGACTAGCAGGAACTCTACGATCCCCTCCTGCTGGTTTACCACCGCAGGGATGATGAGCGAGCGCTGGGCGGGGTTTAGCTGAACCTGCCCTAGTGATAGGTCTGGCTGTCCAGCCGTGAGGAGCGCGGTGAGAATGATAAGCAGAGCCAGCCTCATGGTGAAGGAGCGCCAAGGGGGGTTAATCCGTAATCTCTACGGCTGGTGCTGTGGCATCCTGCTCCACCACCACAGCAGGGGGCGCATACAGGGCCTGCCACGCACGGCGCGTGAGGGCGACTGAGGCCTCATCGAGCGTCGCCCCCTGCCAGAGAGGGAGGGAGAAGCCTGATTTATTCATCTCCGTGACGAGTAAAATGTAGAGCGTGCTGACGACCTCAGCCACATCTGCACTCGTTAGGGCCGCTTGGATACTGTCCCCGGCACGGTCGAGGCGGAGGGAGGGGCTCTCCCCCCACTTATAGGTGACGGCGGTATCGACTAAGCCCCCACTGCTCTGCTCTATTAGGACGGTGAGCTGGGCAGTGAGTGATGCCTGATCCTCTGAGGGAATCCCAACGAGCGTCACTGGCATCGCCTTTACCTCGCGGGTATCGTAGACATAGGGAGGGATGTCTGGGTGTAGGGCGATCTGGGTAGATGCCATCTCTCGCTTCTGGGCGTCGGTCAGAGCGGTGCTCTCTAGGAGGCGCTCGCCCGCTAGGTAGGCGAGGTCTGTCTGTCCCTGCGCGCGGAGGACATCGTAGGCGCGCAGGAGGCGGTCTGGAGTGGCCTGGGCAACGGTGGCGTAATGATCGATCCCGATAATAACAGGCTCTTCCTGCAGGAGGACCGCATCTACTGGCTCTGGCGCGGGAGGTCCGACTAACTCCATTATAGTGGGCGCAAAGACCTCGCTCTGGCGTCTCTCCCCCTGCACGATGGTTACTGTCCCGCCCTCTGGCATAAAGTCCATCCCACGCGTCCGGATAACCCAAGTAATCCCGACAGCTGAGACCATCAGGAGGAGGCAGAAATACCAAGGAATGCGCATAATATCAGACAGGGGGGATAGGTTTAAAAGGTCGGTGGTCCGAGGTATATCACCTCTGGAAGTAGAGAAAAATGCTTTCCACAAAAATCGAGAAAGAGGAGGCATAATGACCTCCCCTTACCCTATTCTTTTTTTTAAAAAAAGGATAAGAGAAGAGGGGCATTCCCCTCTCCTCTTATTAAATGATCCTTACCTCAGGCTCACACGAGCATGAGAGCTGGGTTCTCGATCAGCTTCTTAATCTCACCGAGGAAGGTCGCGGCGACAGCACCATCGACGACACGGTGGTCACAGGACAGGCCGAGGTTCATGACCTTACCAGGGACGATCTCACCGTTCTTCACGACAGGCTTATCGAAGATGCCACCGACGGAGATAATCGCGGCTTGAGGAGGGTTCACGATCGCGTCAAAGGACTCTACCCCGTATGCACCGAGGTTAGAGACGGTGATCGTGCCACCATCGAACTCATCCGGCTTCAGCTTCTTATCACGAGCACGGCCAGCCATGCCCTTCACCTCCTTAGAGATCTCTAGGAGAGACTTCGTCTGAGCCGCTTTTACGACTGGAGTGACCAGACCGTCTTCTACCGCGATCGCGACGGAGACACCAACGTTAGCGAACTTCACCACGTGATCACCAGCGTAGCTAGCATTCACATCAGGGACAGCGACACAGGCGTTGATCACCGCCTTCATGATAAAGTCGTTCACGGTGTATTTGTTCCCATGTGTAGACTCCGTCTGGGAGTTAATCTGCTTACGGAGGCTCATGAGCGGTGCCGCATCACACTCTACGTGGAGGTAGAAGTGTGGGATGGTAACCTTAGAGGTCAGGAGACGATCCGCAATGATCTTACGCATGGAGGTAAGTGGGATCTTCTCGTCTTCGGCACCCGCAACAGGGTTGATCGCTTGGACCGCTGGGGCCGCAGATGCAGCAGGCGCGGCCGCAGGAGCAGGAGCGGGGTTAGCCGCCGCCTTAAGAACGTCTTCCTTTACGATTCTGCCACCAGCACCGGATCCGACAACAGTAGCGAGGTTAACTCCTTGCTCCGCAGCGATCTTCTTAGCGAGCGGGGAGGCCTTCAGACGGGAGCCGTCTTCCGCCACAGTTGGGGCAGGAGCTGCGCCAGCGGTAGGAGCAGCCGCAACAGCCGCCGGAGCGGCGGCGTCTGCAGTGGCAGGGGCAGCGGAGCCAGAGTCACCGGCACTAGCGATAGCATCCTCTACGGACTCATCTTCCTCCGCCATGATAGCGAGGAGCGAGCCAACAGGAGCCTTACCGCCCTCGCCTACTAGGATCTTAGCCATGACTCCATCGTCAAACGCTTCCATCTCCATTGTAGCCTTATCCGTCTCGATCTCAGCGATAATGTCACCCATCTCGATGGTGTCCCCTTCCGCCTTCTTCCAGCTTACAACCGTACCCTCTGTCATCGTGTCAGAGAGCTTGGGCATTTCGATATTTACAGCCATAGTATAATTCTTGTGTTTACTCCCTGTGTCTTGGAGCAATTCCCAGCACGATGCAATAAAAACTTTCGTAACTCTTCAGCCACGCCACACAGATAGAATCGTATTCCACCTCCCTACAGACGCGCGTAAG
>CAYWAG010000207.1:0-4197 GCA_964455925.1 uncultured Verrucomicrobiales bacterium
GGACACTCCTTAGAGGTGCGACCACTCGTTGTGTTGCCGCCTCTTTAGAGCAGATACTTTCAGACCGCCCTCCAGCTTGGAGAGACGGTCTTTTTTTGTGGGGGGTGATTTTATGTGGAGAGCGGTCATTGAGACCGTCCCCGTCAGGGAGACATTCAGTCTCCCTCGCTACCACAATACGCTTCACCCATCAATAACGCCACTTCCTCATGCTCGAAGAGGCTCAATGTCTCTTAAACAGGGTCGGTCTCAATGACTGCTCTCCATAATCCTAGCCATCAGCTAAAATCACACCCTTTTTGAGGCTTGTATCTGTTGCCCTTCTCTCTATGCTGTGGGGATGAAACCAGGTGGCACAAAAGGCGGAGACTCTCTCTTTGTTTGGGGATTAGGCATTTTTTTACTGGGGTTTGGAGCGTATTTGTTCCTGGACTCTGTGCAGATTGTGACGGGGCGTGGTGGGCTCGTCTCAGGTGCTCTGCGAGGCAGAGGCATGGGAGGCACGCTCTCGAACACGCTCATCTTCACGCCCTTCTTTCTGGGTGTTGGCATCCTCTTCTATGATGCGCAGCGGAAGTGGGCATGGGGGATCGCGGCCTTTGGCGTGCTCTTTATCCTCCTAGAGATCATCTCACGCACGCGCTTCCATATGGATATTAAGGTCACGCACATGCTGTTGCTCCTCACCATGATGGCAGCTGGCACGGGGCTCATCCTCCGCTCCTACTTCCAGCTTAAGAAGGGCGATGGACACGACGACGACCCGTCCGCATAAGCACACATCTCCCTCTATTCTCATGCCTACTAAGAAGTCTAAGAAGCTAGTCGGAAATGCGCTGGTAAAGGAAGTCTGCCGCCGTATTCGCGTGGCGCGCACACTGTGGGATCAGCATAAGAACGCCGGATGCCGTAATGAGCGCCAGCGCGCCCTAGACCTGTATGAGACCCTGACGCCGGCCCAAAAGGAGCAAATTCCTCCCGAGCTCCGCACGTGGCTTCGCTACCGTAGTGAGAAATACTTTGGGACTGGATACGGCGGAAATGGCGCACACACTAAGCTTAAATGATAAGGCATATCCTAGCAGAACCATAAACAAAGGAGAAAAACTGCTTGCCAAGGGACGCACAAAGCCACATACGCTTTACACAGTCCCTATATCATTATGGCAGAATCACTAGAAAAAGTAACAGAAATCATCGTCGAACAACTTGGAGTAAACGCAGACCAAGTTAAGCCTGAAGCTAAGCTTATCGAAGACCTTGGTGCTGACTCTCTTGACGCAGTTGAGCTCGTCATGGCTCTCGAAGAAGAATTCGACATCGAAGTCCCAGACGAGGAAGCAGAGAAGCTTCAGTCCGTAGGTGACATCCTCACTTACATCGACAGCAACGCGTAACTCCACCAGAGTTATTGCCTCCCCGTTACTTATCGGGGAGACCTCATTTATCAGGAGTCCACTCATACTGGACTCCTTTTTTTATTCTTTTTAGATTCGCGCAGATGCAGGCGCTCCACTAGGGTCATGGTATGAGCACTTTAATTCTTCTTCTAGGAGCTGTTGTTGGACTTGTTGTATTAGTCGTGATCGTAGTGGCGGGGATGTACAATGGGTTAGTGAAGCTACGGAACCGCTATCGGAACGCCTTTGCACAGATCGAGGTGCAGCTGAAGCGACGCTATGACCTGATCCCAAACTTAATAGAAACAGCTAAGGCATTTATGTCGCATGAGCGCGAGACCCTAGAGGCCGTGATCTCTGCCCGCAATGCCGCCCAGAGTGCTTGCTCACAGGCGAGCGGGGCGGCAGAGAGTGCCGCGATTGGGCAACTAGCGGCGGCAGAGACCTCCTTAGGCGGTGCCATGGGGCGCTTTTGGGGGCTGTCAGAGGCGTATCCAGAGCTCCGCTCAAACCAGAACATGATGCAGCTCAGTGAGGAACTCACCTCCACGGAGAATAAGGTCGCCTTTGCCCGGCAGGCGTATAATGATGCTGTCACAGCGTATAATACGAAGATGGAGACCTTCCCGACCAACATGATCGCAGGCTTTCTGAACTTCCGCCCAGCAGTCCTCTTTGAGGTCGCTCATGAGCAGGAGCGCCAGGCGGTAAAGGTGGACTTTAACTAAACTCTCCAGACCGTTTCCTACCACCTATGACACCTTCCGTCTTTCACTACGATCTCTGGTTTGACCGGCTAGCGGAGATCCCCGCACTGGCTGACTGGGTCTCTGATTTACGTGGTCAACAGTCTCACTGGTTTTCCTCACGGGGTAGGGGGGACATCGGGAAGTGGCAGGAGGCATTACAGTCTCTGCCGGCAGTGGAGAGCCAAGGGTTTTCGGTCCAGGGCGCGGCCTTACGTTTCCCTGCGGCTTCCGCGCTCTCGCGTGACTTGCTGATGACCTTTCATCCGTGGCGTAAGGGACCTTTTTGGTTTGGGGAGACGTATGTGGATACGGAGTGGAGGTCGGACTGGAAGTGGGAGCGCCTAGCGCCGCACCTGGACCTCACAGGTAAGACCGTCTTAGACATTGGCTGTGGTAACGGGTACTACCTATGGCGCATGCTGGAGGCAGGTGCACAGTGGGCGCTGGGGATTGATCCCTATATTCCTTATGTGATGCAGTTTGCCTGTATGCAGCACTTCGCCGGGGCTTCTGACCAAGCGGCGGTGCTCCCGATCGGAGCGGAGCATCTACCACGGCAGGCACGTAGCTTCGATGTCGTCTTCTCCATGGGTGTGCTGTATCACCAAAAGTCCCCTCTGGAGCACCTTATGCACTGCCGCGACCTCACTGCCAAAGGGGGAGAAGTTATTCTCGAGACCATTGTGCTCCCTCCATCCTATACCTCGGTGACAGATTGCCTCGTGCCTGAGGGACGGTATGCTAAGATGAAGAACGTAAACTTCCTCCCCTCAGTAGCCATGCTCCAGAGCTGGATGCGTAAGGCCCGCTTCCGCGAGGTAGAGGTGCTGGACTACAGCAAAACCTCTCTCGATGAGCAACGCAGCACCGAGTGGATGACCTTCGAGTCCCTCCCTCAGTTTCTAGCTCCTCATGACAGAACCCGCACGATAGAGGGCCATCCCGCCCCCTGGCGCGTCGTCATACGCGCGCGAGTGTAGTCAGCCCAGGTAATGGGGAGTAGGTAGTCCGAGAGAGCCTTACTGCTAACCGGGCATAGCTAGTGCTATGCGCTCCGGATGGCTGCGCCACCAACAATTGGCCATTCGAGCGTCTAATTATACTTAGGAAAGTCTAAGGCAGAACTTGTTATTCATTCTGCACTTCAAGCAATTTATCTATTTGCGTGTCATCTTGAGGGCAACGACTTTGCGAAGCCTTAAATTGCTCAGCAGAAAATACAGGCATTTCTATTCTCGATTCGGTGATGATTGTATCATCTAAATTCTCCTCTTTAACCGGTGCTCGGTAGTCTATGAATTTATACCAATATTGATTTCCAGATTCCTCTTTGATGGATTTAGGGGGAGACGATGTGGGCGCATCTCGTCTGCAGGATGAAAGGAATAAAATACAGCCCAGGAAAAATGGCGCTACTAGGCAGGCTAATCGATTGTTACACATTAATTATCAACTGGAAAGAGTCCATAAAACGTACCGCTAATTTCCGAGCGCTGAATTATGCTCGATTCTGTGTCATTATCAGAAAGTAGCGCAAAACCTTCCGTGTGAAATTCACCGCTATTCGCATTGGAGTGGAAGTTTAATATTAGATTTAATAAATCACCAGAATCAGAAGATAAAAGAATTTCTCCATTTTTTGCATTATTTTTATCATAAGAATAATCCCAAGTGCGCGTCTCGGTAACCCTAGAAACCTCAAGAGCCCCATCGAAAGGAAGTTCATGATTTACATGCATAACTACCTCTTCTGTTTCTTCTGTAACGGTAAACTCAGTGAATTTATAAGCACTTGATACATTTACTCTATATAATTCCTCTCTAGGAATAGCAGCGAAAAAATCGTCTTTATACTTACTGTATGTATATTCGCCGTAAGATGTGAATTCAGAACCATTAAAGGTGTTTGGAGCACCTTCCGGGAGTATAGGTGGCTGTGGATCGTCTAAGGGCTGGTCAAGAGGGGCATCATTATCACTGACTCCATCACTACCGCCTCCACACGAAACCAGAAAAAACGTGCCTACTACGATCACGAAATATAAGCT
>CAYWAG010000208.1:0-4183 GCA_964455925.1 uncultured Verrucomicrobiales bacterium
GTATTACACCTGAATGGGGAAGAGTTTTTGCTTTTCGCGTAGGGGATTCGGGCTTAGGTTAGAGGGGTGTCGTTTTCTAAGAGAGATCGTTCTGAGCGCCGTCGGGGTCGGGCCCGAGGGAGGAGTGTAGCTATGCAGTCGGATCTGGAGGCACTCGGGGTATCAAGCCGTCGGGGGAGAAACACGCAGCGGCGCGTGCACCGTGCTCGGGCGCATGCCCTAGATGATGTGGACCAGCTCTATGCAGAGACAGAGGAGGACTATGGACTGCCTACAGGGCGCTTGCTGTGGAGTATTGTCGGTGGGTTGGTGTTGCTCTATCCCTGCATCGCGATGGCGCAGCTGTGTGGGAGCTGGATCGGGAGTCAGGAGCTGCTGGGGAATATGCGCGAGAGCCAGCTGAACTTTTGCTTTTTGGTGGGGGTGGTGCTCTCCTTTGCGCTACTGGCGGTGCCACTGACCCGCACGCTCTTACTACCGCTGTATGTGATCGGGCATGAGGTGACGCACGCGATCTTTGTCTTTGTCTGTTACGGGAAGGTGAGTGACTTTCGGGCGAGTGCGGATGGGGGGTATATCATTGCGAACCGAGCGAACATTCTGGTATCACTGTCGCCGTATGTGGTGCCGTTCTGGACGCTGGTGCTGGCGCTGGGGCATGCGTTGCTGGCGATCGTCGTGGATCTCACCGTGGCGCTGCCATATCTCACGGCGCTGTATGGGGCGACATGGTTCTTTAACCTCTTCTGGACGGTCTGGATGATCCCGCTAGGGCAAACTGACCTCAGTGCGAACGGGACCTTCTTCTCCCTCACCCTGATCTTTCTGGCGAATATTACGGTGCTGTCACTGCTCCTAGAGTTCATGCGCCCGACGCCATCGGTAGAGGCGTGGTTCTATGCGGTGATGAATGCGCATAATGGGCTGTGGTATCAGCTGACCTCTCTACTAGGAGGGGGGTAGATGGGGATAAAGAGCTCTCCCCTCCCCTTTCTCTCTACTTTTGCTATGTCTGATCTGCGCATTGATGGTCGCTTCTTCTCGCGCGGTGGCGAGCGCGTGACCTTACGTGGGGTGACGCTCGGGCCACTGCCTCCGGAGCAGGATATGCTGCCGGAGCTACGCCGCATCGCAGAGCTGGGTGCCAACATGGTACGGCTGTATGAGCCGCCTACACTCCCGCTCCTGGATTTAGCGGCGGAGCTGGGTGTGATGGTGCTGTGCTCCGTCCCGTGGGACTGGGCATCAGACTTTCTGGTGCACCCTGGGGAAATAGCACGGGTGGCAGAGGCACATCTGTCAGCGCTCGCGCCGTATGCGGCACATCCGGCACTGGTGGGCGTGTATGTTGCTAATGAAATCCCCGTCGACCTCGTGCGCTGGATGGGCGTATCACAGGTGCAGGCCGCGCTGGAGGAGCTGATCTCCACGCTACGACAGGCGCACCCCGCGCTCCTCTATGCCTACGCGAACTTTCCTACTACCGAATACCTCGAGCTAAAAAACGCCGACTTCACCGCCTTTAACCTCTACCTGGAACAGGAGCAAGACCTGGAAGCATACTTACAGCACCTGCATGTGGTCGCCGGGGCGCGCCCGCTGGTGATCAGTGAGATCGGGGCGGATGCCGGCACTCTCAGCCCGCATGGCGAGCCTGGGCAAGCGCGTATCCTGGAGATGACCCACAGGGTGGCACAGCGTCAAGTGGTGGCGGGGCTGACTTGGTTCGCATGGAGTGACCGGTGGTGGAAGGGCTGTGCAGAGGGAGGCGCGCTCGTCGATGGGTGGCAGTTTGGGCTGCAGCGCGCGGATGGCACCCTGCGCCCGATCGCGCAGAGGTTGCTGCGGAGGGCGGCGGCATCCCACGTATGTGAGCTACGCTTCAGCGTCATCGTCTGCACTTACAATGGGGGCGAACGCCTCGCGCGCTGCCTAGCGGCACTACTGGCATTACGTGACCCTACCTATGAGGTCATCGTGGTGGATGATGGCTCGACGGATCAGACGGTGGCGGTCGCCACCAGCTTTGCAGATCAGTTCCTGCGGGCGGGCGTTCCCTATCAACGGATCTCGCAACCCAACCTCGGGCTATCTGCCGCACGGAACACCGGCGCGATCCACGCGCAGGGCGCGGTGCTCGCCTACACCGATGATGATGCCCGCCCCGATCCTGACTGGCTGACACAGCTGCGCGCGACCTATACGAGCCCGAGCGTAGGAATGAGTGGCGGATATGGGCTGACGCCCCCAGATCTGCGCGCTAGCCAGGCCGAGATCGCACAGCTCCCCGGCCAGGCATGCCCCGTGTTACTGAGCTCTACCACCGCCGAGCACCTCCCAGGTTGCAACATGTCGGTGCGGCGGAGCGTGTGGGAAGAAGTGGGCGGGTTTTGCCCGCGCTACCGCGTGGCGGGGGATGATGTCGACTTCTGCTGGCGGGTCATGGATGCGGGGTATGAGCTCCGCTTTACCCCACATGCCTATGTCTGGCACGAACCCCGCCTCACATACCGCGCCTACCTGCGCCAGCAATGGGGCTACGGCAAGGCAGAGGCCCTCCTCGCCACGGATCATCCCGCCCGCACGGGACACAGCGGACTGCAGTGGCTGGGGCAAGTTTACAACGGGGCGACCACACATTACTCCCCAGGATGCACCATATACAGTGGGCTGGCGGGGCTAGAGCCGTTCCAGCCCCTCTCGCGTCCCACCGCGCGGACAGGGACGCACTGCAGGCGTGGTTGGTCCGCCAGGGGCAGCCTGCTCACGCAGCTTCATCCCGTGCTGCGTGCCCTCTCCCGCTGGCGGCACGGCTGGCAGCCCTCTCTGCCTCTCTGCATCGCGCTCATACAGGTAGCACTGCTGCAGCCCCTGCGCTCCTGCCTGAGCCTGCCCGCGCATTCCCGCTGGAGGCGCTTACTACGCGGGCGCCCCTACCGCTATTGGACGGCAGACGCCATCACGAGGGACCAGCTCCTACAACATCTCTCCACCCAGGGCTGGCACCTAGTCGACCATCCACAGTGGGATGCGCACTGCACCCGCCCCTCCCTGCGCGCTCGGCGCGTGCAGCTCGCCCTAGAGCATCATGAGAATGGGGGACGAATCGTCCTCCTGCGCACAAATGCGCTTGCAGAGGTCGAGCATATCCTCCAAGAACACGCTACACTCCACCGCCTATGACAGACCTGCGTACCGATGACTTCGACTTCCAACTCCCCGACGAGTTAATCGCCAGCCGCCCCGCTGAGCAGCGAGACGCCTCGCGCATGCTGGTGATCAACCGCGCGGAGCAGTCCATTACCCACGCCCACTTTGCGGATCTGCCCTCCTTCCTCACTCCGCAGGACCTCCTCGTGCTCAATAACACGCGCGTCGTCCGTGCCCGCTACTTCTCCGATGATGGGAAGATCGAGCTCGTCCGCGTCGCAAAGGAGACCCCCACGCTCTGGCGCTGTATGGTGCGCCCAGGTAAGAAGATGAAGGTGGGGCGCACGGTCACCATCGGCGGGATGACAGGAGAGGTCACCGCTATTGACGAGGAAGGCTACCGCCTGATCCAATGGCCCGCCGTCATCAATGAAGAGCGCTGGGGGCAGCTAGCGCTGCCACATTACATGCAACGCGAGGCAGAGGAGACCGACCTGGAGCGCTACCAAACCGTCTATGCGGAGGAAGAAGGTGCCATCGCCGCCCCTACTGCGGGCTTACACTTCACCCCAGAGATACTCGCTCAGCTGGACCATGCCTTCCTCACCCTGCATGTGGGGGTCGGCACGTTCCGCCCTGTGAAGGCGGATCTGGTGAAAGATCACGAGATGCACGCCGAGAACTTTATGCTATCTGCAGGGACGGCACAGCGCATTAATGACGCCGGACGCGTCGTCGCGGTGGGCACCACCGTCACCCGGGTCCTGGAGCACCTCGGTGCCACCCACGCTAAGGGGAGCTTATCGCAGACAGAGGGCGCCACTGACATCTTCCTCTACCCGCCATATCAGCCAAAGGTCGTCGATGCCCTTATCACGAACTTCCACCTGCCTAAGAGCACGCTCATGATGCTCGTGTCCTGCTTCGCGGGGCGCGACCTCATCATGGAGGCATACGCCCAAGCCGTCGCCGAGCGCTACCGCTTCTTTAGCTACGGGGACTGCATGCTGATTCTGTAAGGAAGGGGGACAGG
>CAYWAG010000209.1:0-4164 GCA_964455925.1 uncultured Verrucomicrobiales bacterium
AGGAGTGTCAGAAATAGAATATACTCAGACACATTCTCAAATGAGAACCCCCCTCTTCCTTCATGAATCCCCGCCTTCCACAGAATCAGCGATTGTGCCACACTCATTAGCGCATCACAGATAACCGTGCATTCCATAAAGCAATACATGCCCCCACCTAAGCACCTCCCCACCCCCGCGTCAAGACAGAGACACCCTGTGGGCAAAATGACAGAAGAAGCGAATGGATGTCATTTCAAATGGTTTGAGGTTGCCATCAGGCGAATTCTGCGCTAACACCCTATGCATTATATGAAATTGAGATTCATTATCAGTATGATTGTCGGCAGCCTTTCCCTAATGGCTGATGAGCTACGCATATACTCTGAGCGTCACTACGATGCGGATAAGACGATTTTCGCAGACTTTACCGAGAAGACGGGGATCGAGATTAAGGTCATCAAGGCTGGTGCCAACGAGCTGCTCACCCGCCTAGACGCGGAGAAGGCGGCACCCCAGGCGGATCTCTATATTACTAAGGATGCCGCAGGGCTAGAGCGCGCGCATCAGAAGGGGCTGCTAGCGCCGCTAGACAGTGAGAGCATTACCGCGCAAGTCCCAGCAGGTCTCCGTGGTAAGGATGGCACCTGGACCGCGATCACCATGCGTGGCCGTGTCGTGGTCTATGCTAAGGATCGCGTTAACCCAGCCGATCTCCCAAAGACCTACAGCGACCTCGCTAAGCCGGACTACAAGGGCAAGATCCTCATCCGCTCCTCCAGCAGTGCCTATAACCGCTCCCTCCTCTCCTCCATCTACTATAACGAGGGGAAAGCCGCCGCTCTGAAGTGGGCGCAAGGCATCAAGAACAACATGGCTCGCCCTCCACAAGGCGGTGACCGTGACCAAGTGCGCGCCGTGGCGCAGGGCATCGGGGACTATGCCGTGACCAATACGTATTACCTCGGCGTCATGGAGCAGTCTGAGAAGGAGTCTGACCGCGCCGCTCGGGCCGCGGTTAACATCCTCTTCCCGACCTCAGGCGAGAACGGCACCCACGTCAACGTGAGCGGAGCCGGCATCGTCAAAGGCGCGGCAAACGCGGATAACGCCCGACAGCTGATCGAGTTCATCGTCTCCTCTGACGTGCAGCGTAAATACCAAGACCTGACCTCCGAGTACGCCGTCGCACAGGACGTAGAGCCGAACGAGATCATCAGCAACTGGGGTGAAATCACACCAGACACGACCTCCCTTCACCACTTCCTCGACAACTACGACGACGCGGTGAAACTGTTCGACTTTGCAGGCTGGCAATAAGCCGCCCCGCCAGAACCGCTGTCCGCATCCCCTACCACTACGCCCCCTCATGAGACCAGGTTTACTGAATCTATCGACTGCTGGGCGGACTGTGGTGCTACTGCTAGGGGTGCTGATCCTGGCACCATCACTGTGCCTCCTCATCGCGGGACTCACACCGCACACCCTGGAGCAGGCAGAGAACTGGCAGCATGTGCAGCGCCACCTCCTACTCCCCGCCATCCAGGACACCCTGATTCTCTGTGGCGGGGCTATGCTTGTCGCCCTGCTGCTAGGATTACCCCCTGCCTGGGTCATCTCGCAGCAGCACTTTCGGGGGCGGAACCTGGTCGGCACCTTGCTCGTGCTTCCGCTCGCCATCCCTGCGTATATCCTCTCCTTTCTCGTGACAGACCTACGGGAGGCGCTCGTCCCGCTCCTCCTGACGATCCGTGAGCGTTGGGGCATGGATACCTACCTCCTAGCGGAGGAATGGAGCCGCTATGGCATGCTCATCCTCGTGTTTGGAGCTGTGCTCTACCCATACGTTTTTCTCGCCGCTCGGTCCGCCTTTTCGGGGAACCTGCGCGGTCTGTCAGAAGCCTCTCGCAGCCTCCAGTGCGGAGCCTGGCGCACCTTCTGGCGCGTGCAGCTCCCCCTCGCCCGCCCCGCCATTATCACCAGCCTCTTCTTCGTCGCCATGGAGGTGCTCAACGACTACGGAGCGGTAAAGCACTTTGGATTCTCGACATTCACCGTCACCCTCTTTCGCACCTGGTTTGGGCTAAACGACCTCGCGGCGGCACAGCGGCTCGCCTGCTGGTTACTGGGTGGCGTGCTCCTCATCATGTGGCTGGAGCGACTCCAGCGCGGACGCCGCCGCTTTACACAAGAGAAGCAAGCCCAGCCCCACCCCTACCGAGAGCGACTCACGCCCCTAGCTATCATCGCCATTAGTGCCCCGCTCCTCCTGGGCCTACTCGGTCCGCTCTACCTCCTTACCCGTTGGATTCTCATGTCTCTAGAGACCCTAGACGCTACCGTCTGGAGCAGTCTGGGGCACGCCCTGCTCAACAGTCTTAAGCTCGGTCTCATTGTCGTCTCCATCACCGTCCTAGCAGCCCTCATCATCGTGGGTACCGTCCGCTACACTCGCCACCGCCTCTTTACTAGTGGGAAGGATATTCTCCAGATCGTGGGCTACGCCTCGCCAGGAGTCATCATGGCGATCGGGGTGCTCTCCGTGGTACAGCCCATCCGGGACTCTGGCTCCTTTACCAGCTTTAACACCCTGACCAGTGCCACCATCCTACTCCTGACCATCGCCCTCACCTGTCGCTATTACTCTGTAGCCTCCCAGATGGTGAGCCAGGCGTTAGAGCGCCTCCCACACTCCTATGACGAGGCCTCCCACTCCCTGGGGCGCACTACCTTCTACGGCTACCTCCGCACCGTAGTCCCCCTCATCACCCCTGCCCTGCTCGGTGCCAGCGCCCTCGTGTTTGTCGATGTGACGAAGGAACTCCCCCTCTGCCTCCTGCTCCGTCCGTTTGACTTTGAGACCCTGGGCACTTATACCTACAGCTTTGTCGACCAGGGGCAGCTCTACCATAGTGCCCTCCCCTCCGCACTGCTCATCCTCCTCTGCATGGCAGGTCTCCTCGCCGTTGAGCTAGGAGGGTGGCGTAAAAAGTAAGTATTCCCCCATCTCCCCTATGAGTTCCGCCCTTCTCTCCGTTGATCACATCCACCTCACCTACGCCGGGATGAAACACCAAACCCTGCAGGACATCTCCCTCTCCCTAAAGAAAGGGGAGATTCTCAGCCTCGTAGGGGAAAGTGGCAGTGGTAAGTCCAGCCTCCTGCGCGTCATCGCTGGGTTCGAGCGCCCCGAGGGCGGCAGCGTCACCCTGGATGGACTAGAACTCACCGGCACTAGTAACTTCACCGCCCCCCAGCAACGCGGCATCGGGTTCGTCTCCCAGCAGGGCGACCTGTTCCCACACCTCACTATTAGCCAAAACATCTGCTACGGGATGCGTGGCGCAAGCCGCAAGGAAAAAGCCGCCACCACCCACACCCTGCTCGACCAAATCCAGCTCCCCGGCTACGCGGATAAATACCCCAGCGAACTCTCTGGCGGTGAGAAGCAACGTGTCGCCCTCGCTCGTGCCCTCGCCCTTCAGCCCCGCCTGCTCCTGCTGGACGAGCCCTTTAGCAGCCTAGACACCCGCCTACGTAAGGAACTGCTCGAACTCACCTTTCGGCTCCTTCGGCACGCGCAAACCACCGCCATCTTTGTCACCCACCACTCCACAGATGCCCTACGGGTAGGCGACCAGCTAGGCGTCATGCACCAGGGACGCCTGATGCAGGTGGGCACACCGCAAGCCGTCTGGGACGCCCCAGCCAGCATGCAAGTCGCGCGCCTGTTCTACGAGATCAACGACTACAGCGGAGTCCCAGGCCCATTACGCGACCAACATCACATCCCCTGCTGGAGCCGCGTGCGCGACCTAAAGATCCATCCCCCACGCGACACCTCCACGAGGCTCCGCGCCTCCATTGTCCGGGAAGAATTCCTAGGGCAGGAAATCCTCCTCACCCTGCACCTAGACGACTGTGCAGGAGAGATCAAATGCTACCACCCCGCCGATGTGCCCGTATGTACGATAGGTGACAAGGTCGAGGTGCAGTTTAGTTAAAGCTCACATTACGGCGATAATTCATGAGTTTATCATATTATCCCTTGAGGTCTTGGATGAATACCACGTCCTTGAGCCTCTTTTCTGCGGTGACGTCGATTATAAAGTCGGAACGCTCCCCCTTGTAATAGTATACCTTCTGGCGTTCATGCCCAAGATGGGCATGCCACGGTTATCACCG
>CAYWAG010000210.1:0-4157 GCA_964455925.1 uncultured Verrucomicrobiales bacterium
TTTGGTGTGTAGCTGGAGGTTGCATGGGGGGCTGGATGTGCGGGGTGTTGGTGTCCTGGGGCAACTAGCGGAGGTTCCTGTTTCGTTTGGATTAGCGGACGGGGGAGTGGGGGGGGAGGCGCAGATGTCTGCTGAGGAGTCTGTAGGGGAGCGGGCTGCGCCCTTTGCGGAGTTACGGGTGTTATCCGCGCGTAATGCGGCGCTGGTGTCGGCGTTGCGGGAGGATGGGCGGCTGACGTTGCGGGTAGGGAGTGCGCGGCGTGAGATGGTGTTAGCACCGATGCAGGTGTTGGCGCCTGGTGCCCGCATTTGGCTGGGCGATGGGCGGGAGCTGCTGGATGCGCAGCAGCATGTGCATGTCTTTGCGGGGACGGTGGCAGCGGTGCCGCATCATCCAGCGGAGCTGACGGCATCTGACCCTCTGGGCTTTGTCGAGCGGTTTGATGCCAGTAGTGCGAACCTTACGGCGATCGGGGATCAGCTGGTCTTTTCCCTACGGAACGCAGATCGGGATCGGGTGCTGATTCGGCAGAACCCGCTGACGCAGGAGCTAGAGATGCGCTATGAGCCGAACGAGCAGCACCAAAGCCACTTTGGGAGCTGTGAGGCGGGAGCCTGCGCGGAGAACTTTCCGCATCAGGAGAATCCTCATACGGCGGCATTCGTTGTCGCGGCACAGCCCCGGCTGGAGGCTCCGACCTCGCAGCAACAGCAGTATGATGAGTGGTTACCGCTAGCGGGTGCGTCTCTAGAGCCGCCCCGGCAGGCGATCGAGACCTCTCCTGGGTCTGATGCCGCTACGGGGCATCGGTTCTTCCGCGCGGTGCCTCCACCGTTCGGACCAACGTATCAGGAGTCACTCCGCCAAATGACGTATATTACGGAGACGGGGCCGGACCTGCTGGCTGATCCGGATAACCCAACGGCCGCTGACATCGGGGCGATGCTCTGCCGCCTCTTGTTGTCTATCGAGGAGGTGAATGAGATCTATGAGCGGAACACGGCTGTGGAGATGCATGTCGCGGAGCTAGTCGTCCGCACGAATGACAGCACAGGCGAGCTGAGCATCGGCGAGATCAAGGAGAGCCGGGGGGGAAGCTGGCTACACCTGGCGCATGGTCGTATCTATGGCTGGGGCGGTGGGGGATATGCCGCGGGTTCTTACTTTAATATTTCCTCCTGGCCGGTCGGGATCGCACACGAGCTAGGGCATATCCTGGGGCTGGGGCATACGAATGGGAATGGTCTGATGGGGCCGGCGGGTGGACCGTCGCACTTTTGGGGGACTTGGGGCGATGGCACGGGCACCTCTGCCCATACGCTGTATAATCGGATGTTGCATAAGCAGCTCCTGCGGCGTGGGTTAGTCAACACGGATGAGGTGGTCGATGGGACGTCGGATAACGTGGGGCATAGCGGGAACTCGCTAGGGCTGTATCTGCGAAACCCTGCCGAGATGGCGTATGCGAACAAGGATGCGGTCACGACCGAGGTCGATACGGCGGTCGTAATCGATCCGCTGGCTAATGACGATCGCCGCACGCCTTACTCCAGCTTCTATAACGAGGACCTGCTCATCGAGGAGGTCGGACGGGTCATCCCAAATGGAGCCGGGACGGTCGAGATTCTCCCGAACAAATCCGAGCTACGGTTTACCCCTGCCGCTGGGTTCCAGGGGGCAGCATACTTTAACTACACGCTGCGTGGAGACGTTGGGAACAATGGGCGCGGTTGGCTCTCTCGCGCCCCCATTACGGTCACGGTGGGCAGTGCGGTGGATCTGGATACCATTACGCTGACTCCAGGGGAGGATCGCTGGCTCCAGTTCTCTGGTTCGATCAGCGCCATCGACTACCCGACTATGGCGGATCTGTATTATTGGGGGGATGTCCTCCTCCTGCGCACGCACCCAGATGCGACAGGGTCAGAGACGCTGGACCTCTCCATCGCGGGGAACGCTACGACGCTGACGATCCACTACAGCGGGGCAACCCGCTCCGCCGAGGATGATCTCTACAGCGCCGATGGTATCCGCCCGATCCGGTTTAATCCTCTGCTGAACGATCAGGTCGCAGGCACGCAGCTGCTGGATAACAACATCAGCCTCACGGGGCTGGCATCGCTCGATCCGCTCACGGATAAGAACGATGACTTTAACCGTAGCTATGAGCTCCTCACCGCCACCCTTCAGACGCCTGCGATGGGGGCGCTGGAGATAGAGACCGGGCACCGTGTCTTTCCGGACGGTAGCTGGGGGGCAGGTCCGACCAACTTTCTGATCTTTACCCCTGCGGTCGGTGCCAGTGGGTATGCGACTGTTGACTACACGGCCTCTGATGTAGATGGCACGGTCTTCTCTGGTACCGCTCGTGTGTTGGTGGGATTAGCAGAGATTACCAGTCCCGCGCGGGACTACACGGTGCTACAGCGCGACATGCAGCTCATCCTCTCCGCAGGGCAGATCCCTGCTAGTGGGGAGGAGTTTAGCGGCGTGAGCACCCTCCTCTGGGAGGTGGTGCGCACTCCAGAGGGGGGCACGGTTACGTTGGCTAGTCCTACCGCCTCGACCACTGCTGCCACCTTCAGCACTGCGGGGCGCTACCAGCTCCGCCTCACTGCTACCGATAATGGGATCTCTAAGAGCCTCGACCGCTGGGTCATGGTGGAGGAGCCAGAGGCGGAATACACGGGCGGTAGCGAGCTGGCTCCATGGATCACGGCGCAGAGCACGACCCTAGCGGGATGGAGCCTACCGCAGATAGATACCAGCACCTTTGGCATCACGGTGCAGGATGATGCCTTCTCGCACCTCATCGACATTGCGCCCTTTGGCACGGCTACCTGGACCGTGGGCACGGGCAGCATTGATGCCTCACGTTTGGTGCGTCCGGCACAGCACTATAATGCCACCCCAAATGCGGGGGCGGGCACCGCTCTCAGCTGGGAGCTCGACCTCGGGGCAGAGCATACGGTGGCTTGGGTCGACCTCATCCTGAGCTTTGAGCAGCTCCTCTATGATCATACCCTAGAGCTGCTCGATGCGAGCGGCACCACCCTCCGCACTCTCCCGCTGCAAAACCGGGATAACTACGCCAGCCGGGTAAAGATCCCCGTCGACCCCACGGGAGACCTCGCCGTGCGTTTCATTCGGATTCATAAGGCTAGCTCCGCGCCGAGCTTCCCCATTACCAAGGTCCGCGTCATTGGGCAGCGTAATAGCCTAGCGGACCTTACGGTCGGAGCCACGCCCTCGATGAGCAATGTTTATCAGGGGATCTCCGACTTTGATGCCTGGGCACCGCTCGATGGCGTGCATCACCAGTCCTCTGGGATTCGGGCGATCACGGACAGCAGCATCACCGATAACTGGTGGGAGCTGACCCTCCCACAGGAGCGCGAGCTACGCTACCTCATGACCGCCTTCCTCTCGGGGCGAGCCGGGCGCACGCTCACCGTCTATGATAGCGACGATACCATCACCTGGAGCACCACCCTGCAGAACCTCCAGAACGAGTATCTCACCGTGCCTGACGGGACCCTGGCGCAGCGCATCCGCCTCGCCTCTGCCCCAGGTGATGCCGAGTTCTTTGACCTTGATGAGTTTGATGCTTATGGGGTTATCCCTCCCACCCAGACAGTGGCTTGGAGCCAGCTCTCCGGACCGGGTAGCGCGCTCATTGCCTCCCCCACGGAGGTTCACACTCAGATCGATCTCCCTACCCCAGGTCTCTACACCCTTCAGCTCGCCATTCATGACGGGACTAACACGACAGCCCAGGAGTTTACCGTCGACTATCGTGCCGAATCCGCCCCGCTCGGCACGGGGCTAGCTGATCTCACCACCGATACCAGTGGCGCCCCACTTACGGTCAACCTCTATGACGCCTTTGAGGACGGAGAGACCTCAGACGCCGCCCTCACATACGAGGTCGTCGCTGTCTCTAACCCTGGCCTCTTTGCCACCTCTCCTGTAGGTACCATCAGCGATCCCGAGGCCTTCCAGCTTCAGCTCGCCTCTGCTGGTAGTAGCCAGGTCACGATTCGCGCCACCGACGCGGATGGTCACAGCACCGACCTCACCTTCACCATTACGAGCGCGAACCAGCCACCACAGACCGCAGACGTGATCGATGTCGCTGTGGCGGAGCTTACCGCCA
>CAYWAG010000211.1:0-4144 GCA_964455925.1 uncultured Verrucomicrobiales bacterium
AGGCGTCACCGCCACCCTCCGTATCGAAAAAGGCCACGACATTGACGCCGCCTGCGGCCAACTCCGTCTGAAACAAGAGACCGAAGAAGGCCTCATCGAGTCTCCTGTGTAAGTGACATCACACTATACGATATTAATAATCCTCTACGGGAGATTGGCTGGGGGTGGTGTCTGGGGTGTCTGTCTCGTCGCCTAGGACTTCGGCACGGAGGGTGGCGATGTCTTGATTATTCTCATCCCAGCGTTTGGTGGTGAACTGGAGGGGGGAGCGGATTTTCTTCTTTTGCTTTTTAATGCGCTTCAGGGCGCGCTCTACGATCTCGTAGTCGACTTCTTCGAGCGCTTGGTAGGCGGTCTCAAAGGTGTCGGTCTGGTGGCAGATGAGCGCCATGTCGTTGCCGGCTTCGATGGCGAGCTTTACATCTGGTCCGCGCCCGTAGTTGTTGACGATCGCTCCCATGTCGAGGTCATCGGTGATGGCGATGCCGTTGAACCCGATGAGGTCGCGGAGGACGCCGTTGATGAGCTTTGGTGACAGGGTGGCAGGCAGCTCGGGGTCGATCTGCGGGAAGGTGACGTGCGCAGTCATGATGGCGTTCATCTCTGGTAGGAGGCTCATGTAGGGGATGAGGTCTTCCTTCTGGAGGTCCGATAGCGAGATGTCGACGATGGGGAGGTCGTGGTGCGGATCCATCTGGGCGTGCCCACAGGAGGGGAAGTGCTTGCCACAGGTGAGGAGCTTGAGCGCGCGCATCCGGCGGTTAGTGAGGCCGGCCTTGTCCAGGACGTCATTAGCGTTCGTGCCGTAGCAGCGCCCACGCAGGGCGTTGGCGAGGCCTGTTGATTGGTGGTGGTCGATGTCCAGAACGGGGCCGAAGTTCATGTTGATCCCTAGGAGGTGGAGGTGCTGGGCAATGAGGTCGGCACAGCGTCCCAGCTGCACTGGCGTGCCATGGGTTGCCATTTGCTCTGCCGAGGGCGGCGTCGCCCCGATGTCCTGCGTGCGCCAGACGCGCCCGCCTTCATTATCAATGGCGATGAACGGGTCATCATAGGTGAGGGCGCGAAGGGAGTCAGTGAGCTTGCGGACTTGCTCGGCGGACTCAATGTTACGCGAGAAGAGGATGTATCCGCCGGGCTGAATCTTACGGAACAGCTCTGCCTCGCGGGTGGTGAGCTCGGGGCCGTCGATGCCCAGAAAGAGGAGTTGACCAATCATATGTGAGTGGGGGAGGGGAGGTTAAACTGGAGGGTGGGTCTCGATAAACTCACAGACCTTGTGGACTTCATCGGTGAGGAGCATGTAGTCGTGGTACTTTTTACCTCGGGCTTGTAGCTCTAGGCAGTCGTAGATCTTCGTGCGGGTCGTAAAGTGCTCCTGTCCTAGGAAGACCATGGGGCTGACCTTCTCAAAGGTGCGGTAGTGGTTCTGCGTGGCGTCCATGAAGACTTCTTGGGTCGTGCCGGCGCTACCTGGGGCAAAGACGACGCCGTGGAGCGAGATGGCGAGGAGCCCGTCCTCGCGCAGACTGTTGGAGAAGTATTTGGCGATGTGGCGGGAGAAGAGGTTTGATGGCTCGTGTCCGTAGAACCAGGTGGGAATGGCGAGGCTGGCACTGCCCAGCGGGTAGTTCTCTACGATTTCTAGCGCCGTTTGGTTAAACCCTGCGTCCTTATATGTAGGGGCGGATTTGAGGTGGTCAATGGCAGTGAGGAGGTCTTCCTGGCGGTATTGACCAAAGTAGGCTCCCAGGTTCCCTGCCTCCATCATCCCTGGCCCGCCGCCCGTTGCTACGAAGTAGCCGGCACGGGTGAGCTGCTGGGCGATGAGGGCGACCTTCTCATAGTAGGGATCTGTGCGCGGGGTGGAGTGCCCGCCCATGATGCCGACGACCTTCTTCTTCCCGTCGTTCTCGGTGCGTCCCTCTAGCAGGTCGCTGAGGGCGTCATCAATGGCGTGGTCATGCAGGCGCATGGCGAGGGCTTCCATCACGCTAGGGGATGTGCGCCCGTGCTCGGAGAAGTAGTTATAGATCTCTAGGTCTTTACTCCCATCATGCTCGGGAGTCCAGCCTTCCATGAGCTCGTCACGGGTGTAGAGCTGTCCGCGATACGGCTGATAGGGGAGGTGTGAGAGGGTGGGAAAGACGACTGCACCACGTTCTTGGAGCTGACAGGAGCTGGACTGCTCCGGGAAGGCGCACCCGAGGAACACGGTGTTTTGGCAGTTGACCTCACTGAGGTCGAAGTCCTCCAGGTTGAGCCCCTGGATTACGGAATGGCTCCAGTTACTGCCCATGCGCTTCAGGGCGCTGAGGGAGTCGATTTCTCTAAGTCGTCTAGGTCTGTCCATTCCTCAGTATTTACGGTAATGATATATATGGCAATACTTGATCTGGAATGAATTTCTTCTCGGTGGACTCCTCGGCGGCGAGACTCATTTGGTGCCTAATGACGGCGGGGCTCACGGCGGGGCGGTATTCGCCAAGCGCCTGGGAGAGAGCCTCATAGGCAGTGAGTCCACCGAGCTGGTAGAGGCGGTATGCCTTTACGCTCAGTGCCTCTGCCGCACCGGGAGTGAGGAGCCCTGGAATGTCATCCAGCAGGTCGGTGGTGGTGCTCTCATCCAGCTGCAGCCCTCGGCGTTTACACAGGGCTAGGAGCAGGGTCAGCCCCTCCTCCTGTGTAATGGCGGGGAAGATGGGGATCTTCACGTCCACTCGTCCGGGGCGCTTCAGGTCGACCTCGATCAGGTCTGGACGACTCGATGCCAGGATCCACAGGAGCTTGCCCCGATTATCTGTGTCTGCCATTTCCTTAGCCAGCATGGAATACACGCGTGAGGAGACGCCAGAGTCGGAGCTAGACGACGAGCGTCTGCCGAGCGCTTGGTCCGCCTCATCGACGAAGACAATACAGCGACCGAGCGCGTGGAGCAGACTAAAGATTTTCTCCAGGTTTGCCTCCGTACTCCCCACCCAGCGGTCGCGGAAGTTCTTAAGCGTAACTACAGGCACGCCCGCCTCCCCTGCTAGACACTCCGCCAGGAAGGTCTTACCGGTGCCGACGGGGCCACAGAAGAGATACCCCATAGGCAGGGCTTGGGTGTGTCCAGAGTTCCAGAGCTTGAGGTCATGACGGAGCCACTCGAGCACATCAGGCATACCCAGGTAGTCGTCTAGGTTCCGCTTAGGCTCGACAAACCCGATGAGCCCCTCGCACTCAGCCTCTACCAGCTGCTTCTTAAGGGTAGAGAGATCCGCATCCAGGAGCGGGTCGTTAGCATGATGGCGGAGCTTGAGGAGGTTCTCGACAGCGCTAATGGTGGCTCCCTTTAGGCGCTCAGCGGGGAGGGCGAGGTTATCCTGGAAGTTTGCTAGCGCGTGCTTACAGGATGGCTCTAGGATCTGGAGGGCATACTCCAGCTCACGCGCCTCTGGTAAGGGGATGTCCACGGCACTCACGCGTGGGTTTTGTGTGACGAGAGGGTGGAGGTTATGCAGCTGGTCGGTGAGGATAAAGGCGACCTGCCCATGATCCTGTAGGGAGACATCAGATGCCCATGAGCGAATGATGGAGGCGAGCGAGTTGAGCTCGTAGTTTAATGCGTTTGGAATAGCAGGAACCACGAGGTGTGCCTGCTTCAGGATAATACCGACGCGAGGAGCCTCGCCTCCCATGGCTGCGAGGTTACGCGCGTAGAGGAGGTACTTGCCCAGCGCCCGGATGGCGGGCAAGGCTACACCCGTGACGTTCTTCACAGCCTCCTTTCCGGGCCATTCATCAATAATCTCACGCCCCTTCTCGACCCGTACGCCATACCCTAGGTCATAGGTGAAGATAACATCAAACTGAGGCAGTAACACCTCGATCAGGAAGTCCTGTAAGCGGCCTAACTCCGCCCCCTTTTTCAGCGGCATGACAAACTGGTCATTAATGTTGCCATGCAGGAGAAAGCACCCCGTGGCACCGCTCTCATACTCTGTAATGACCTTGTCGGCCCAGCTTACTAATCCATCCATGGCGCGACCGTAGCGGGATCTCTCAGAAACCTCAACCTGAATCTGACTTTCATCCTACCGCACCCTGCACGACATTTTTTACCCGCAGATTACGCCGATTTACGCAGATTATTTTGGGGGGA
>CAYWAG010000212.1:0-4138 GCA_964455925.1 uncultured Verrucomicrobiales bacterium
GACTTTAATGGCAACGGAGTGAGTGATATCTGGGAGCGCCTGTATGGTGCGGCGAGCTTAATCGCGGATGAGACCTCCCAGGCACTGGATGCCGATGGGGACGGGGTCTCTAACTACATGGAGGGGCTAGCGGGAACGAACCCGTTTAGCGCGGACTCTAAGCTAGGCATGCGCGTGTCCCAGAATACGGTCGATGATCTGGGTATTATCGTCCCCTCCGTTTCCGGGAAGGCATACCGGATCCTGGCGAGTGAGGATATGTCAGTAGGTAGCTGGATCGCGGTAGGGGAGGTCTATCCTGGCACGGATGCTGAGATTCAGCTATCGATCGACCCGGATAATGCGAGTAAATACTTTTACCGCACCGAGGTGCTGGACATTGATGGAGATAATGATGGTCTTACGCAGTGGGAGGAGGATCGCTTAGACGGGTTTAGCGATAGTTCTACCGTGTCCAATGCGGAGACTGTGGCGGGGGGGACGCTTACGGAGACAGAGGACACCCCAGATGATTTGGAGTCACTGCGCGCCTTAATCGCGGCGGCTAATGCGGCAGAGGTCACGGTCTCGGTCGATACTACGATGCTCTATGAACAGGAGCAACTAGGAGCGACCATTACTATCACACGTGTCTCATCGGCAGACTCTACCCTCTATGACCTAGCGACACCTCTCGCCTTTGAGGTTACCAACGAGGCGCGGGTGAGGAGCAACGGGGTAGAGGAGGCGGACTACCTGCTCTATGACTCTACTGGCGAGCTTCTGGTAGATAGCATTGTCACCCTTCCTGCGGGTTCCTCGTCGGTGAGCTTTACGCTCCTGCCGGTAGATGACGGGATCATCGAGATTGATGAGATGCTCAGCCTGTCATTAAATGCCACCCCGTATTTAAACCTCTGGATCTCTGATGCGCAGGAGGTGGCGTCTGAGGACTTTATCGCCATCGCGCAGGCAGGGCACTTCCTAGCACAAGCTACGATGGGGGGAACACCGGCAGAAATAGCGGATCTGGCAAATGCGATCCAGGCACAAGGGCTAATCCCCGCATGTGAGAGCTGGATCGACACGCAGCTGGCTCTGCCACGAGATCAGACCACCTTTACTGACGATTGCTATACGCACCAACAGCTCTACATCGCTAGTGCGTTTATTCAGTCAGTCAACATTCAGAACTTTGAGCTAGCATGGTGGAATAAGGCGGTGCAGTCGCCTGAGAAGCTGCGGAACCGCATGGCGTATTCTTTGAGCCAGATCTTCGTTACCTCCTCGGCGTTCTGGAATAATGATGAACGCTATAATCTATGGCAATCATACAGCAGCTATTATGACCTTCTCATGGATGGTGCGTTCGGTACCCATCGTGATCTCTTACAGGACATTACGTATGATCCCTTCATGGGGATGTACCTCTCCTTTGCGCAGAACCGTGTTGCCAATGCGGCGCTGGGCACGTCCCCGGATGAGAACTATGCCCGCGAGGTCATGCAGCTGTTCTCCTGCGGGGTGTATGCTTATGATCAATACGGGGAGTTTACCTATGATGATAATGGGGATAAGATCGAGAACTATGATAATGATGACATTACGGAACTTGCTCGGGTCTTTACGGGGCTGGGCTTACGGCTAGAGGATGGGTCGTTTGATAACTACGATGCCGTGCTCGCCATCGTCGGTGACCGTTATACCCTCCCTATGGGAATGATAGAGGTGTATCACGATCACGGGCTCAAGGTGCTCCTAGACGGCTCTATTATTCCGGTGAACCAAGGGGGCGATGCAGACATTGCTCAGGCTCTGGATACCTTAGCGTTACACCCCAGCACAGCTCCGTTCCTCAGTCGTCAGCTCATCAAACGTCTGACGAGTTCGAACCCGTCTGCCGACTACATCGGGCGGGTCGTAGAGGCGTGGAATGGGACGGGTACCTACGGCACGGGAGAGGTAGGGAGCCTATCAAGTGTGCTGAAGGCGATCCTACTCGATACAGAGGCACGTGACGCCGTGACCTACACGGTGGATGCGAACGATGTGGTCACCGCGACCCCGGTGCGCGCTGCGAGCGCTAAGATGAAGGAGCCGATCCTCAAGTGGACGCAGTTTTACAGCTTTGCGCAGACTCTCTCTGCAGAGGGTGATGGCTGGATCCGCTTCCGCCCTAAGACGAAGAAGGCGGCTAATGATATGACCCCCGACTTTGGGCAAATCCCGATGCGGGCACCCTCTGTCTTTAACTTCTATGATACTGATTACTCACCCTCTGCAGGGGCACTGGCTGAGGGAGAGGCATCACTAGGGATGAACCTCGTCTCACCCGAGTCTGAGATCCTATCGCCGTATGTGATTCATCAGTTTGAGACCTTCTATGATGCCGTGAACCAAGACACCCCGAGTAGCACATTTACCTATAACGGGACTCCTGTCACCCAGTTCTCCGTCAGTTATAACTACTTACGCTTCCTCTACGAGAAGCACACTACGGTGCAAGGGTTTGTCGATGAGATTAACCTCTGGTTCTGTAACGGACAAATTCCTCCCGAACTCGTAGCGACCTTATCCACCCTCGGGGAGGAGTGCGGCGGGGCGACGCGGGAGAACTTCGCTAAGCTCATGAGCGCCATCTTTAACTCCTCGGACTTCAGCGTCCTATACTAACCCACAAACCTCTATTTCCTATTTCTATGCATTCATTATTCTCGAACCAACAGACCTCGCGTCGTCGCTTTCTCGCCGATTGTGGAAAGATGACGGGGATCGGGGCGATGTCCTCTCTCTTATCGTTAAAGATGACGAACCAGCTCTTCGCGCAGCGTACAGTGGGCTCTATCACCGACTATAAGGGGCTGGTCTGTATCTACCTCTACGGCGGGAACGACTCCTTTAACATGCTCACTCCAGGCGTGGATGGTTATACGGACTACCTCAGCACGCGGGGAGTGCTCGGGATTCCGCTGACCGATGCGCACCAGATCCTAGATGGCACCCAAGACTATCACTTAAGCAATAGCCTGGCGGGCGTTAAGGACTTGTTCGATGCGGGGGACCTGAGCTTTGTGACGAATGTGGGGACTCTAGTAGAGCCCACGACCTTAACGCAGTACTTCAACGGCACGACCCGTCTCCCCTACGGACAGTTCTCGCACAGTGACCAGATCGAGCAGTGGCAAACCTCGATCTCAGACTCCAACGCCGGAGAGTTCGCCGGCACAGGGTGGGGTGGGAGAATGCTCGATATCCTTAATGACGCCGCTAATAATAATGCCACGATCAGCGTGAGCCTCTCTCCATATGGGGCGAATACCACGCAGATCGGGGCGCTGACCTCCCCCTTTAATACCAAGGGCGGGGTGAACTCGCTGGATCTCTATAAGACGGACAGCCTCGTCAAGGGAGCCTATGACGCTACCCTCGAGCACCAGTACCAGTCCGTCCTGCAGAGCCACCATAACTACATCCGCGAGGACGCTCTCGCCCAGAGCGAGGCCCTAGAGGAGATCGAACAAACCACGGAAATCACGACGGTCTTCCCGGATAGCTCGCTCGGGAAGCAGCTGCTTCAGGTCGCTAAGTATATCAAGGCACAGGGAGAAGGGAGGCTCAGTGCGAACCGCCAAAGCTTCTTCGTCGGGCAGACCGGATACGATACACATGGAGGCGGGATCACAGCGCATAATACGCTGATGACGATCCTGAACGATGCCTTAGTCGCGTTTAATGCCGCGATGGTGGAGATCGGCTTTCATGATCGGGTCGTCAGCTACACGGCCTCGGACTTTGGGCGTAGCCTCACGGCGAACAATGTAGGATCTGACCATGGTTGGGGCGGGAACCAGATCGTGATGGGCGGCCCTGTTAATGGCGGCAAAGTCTTTGGCGAATACCCGGAACTCGCACTCAGCACCCTGACTGATGTAGGACGTGGGCGCCAGCTCCCAACGACCTCGGTCGATGAATTTCACGCCTCTCTTGCCACTTGGTTTGGCATCCAGAACGACAGTGAGATGGAGGCGATCATCCCGAACATTCGGAACTTCTGGTCTGCCGGCACGGCAGGGTACCCCATCACGGATCTCTTTATTGCTTAATGTAACTATTCAGGTGAGATCAGAAAGCGGTCACAAGGCAGGGGAGTGACGGCGTC
>CAYWAG010000213.1:0-4130 GCA_964455925.1 uncultured Verrucomicrobiales bacterium
CGAAATCTGCGGATAAAAAATGTCGTGTAGTGTGAGAACCGATATGTGGTTGACTCCATTCTTGCGGAGGTGATAGACCGTAGTTCATGAATGCACGTTTGACCAGAGTTCTTGCCATCTTGATGGGTGGAATCTTTTTCTGTTTACAGGGCTGTGATCAGCAGCTAGGGACTGCGTCTAGCCGCTCATCAGAGCTGATTCTGACTTTCACCTACGGATCAGAGAAGGAGAAATGGGTAGAGGCGATCACTAAGACCTTTAATGCCCGTCAGGAGCAGACGGCATCAGGTAAGATTATCCGTGTAGAGGCCATCCCTATGGGGTCAGGACAATGTGTGGAGGAGGTCTTACAGGGGCAGCGTGAGACACACCTCATCTCCCCCGCATCGTCGGTGTTTATCGATCTGGGGAATGCGGAGGCAGTGGCGTCATCTGGTGCCCCGTTAGTCAGAAGCACAGAGAGTGTGTGCCTCTCTCCTATCGTCATCGGGATGTGGAAGCCCATGGCAGAGGCTCTCGGACATGGGAAGCACCCTATTGGGTGGAAGGAGATTCATGACCTGTCCCTCAACCCAGAGGGCTGGGGCGCGTACGGACTACCACAGTGGGGGAAGTTCCGGTTTGGCCATACCCATCCTGACTACTCTAACAGTGGCATGCTCTCGCTGATAGCAGAGGCTTATGCCGGCGCAGGTAAGGTGGCTGGGCTAACTACAGCCGATGTGCGCAGCGAAGCAGTAGGGAACTACATCGAAAAGATCGAGAAGGCGGTCGTTCACTATGGCTCGTCCACCGGCTTCTTTGGGCGGAAGATGTTCGAGGGTGGTCCCGGATACCTCTCGGCAGCGGTGATGTATGAGAACATGGTGATCGAGTCTTTAGAGCGCGATGATCTGTCCTTTCCCATCGTCGCGGTCTATCCGCAGGAGGGGACGTTCTGGTCTGATCACCCCGTCGGTATCATCGATCGTGACTACGTAACCCCTGATCATCGTGCCGCCGCGCAGAGCTATCTGTCCTTCCTCCTAGCGCGTCCGCAACAGGAGCTATCTATGCAATACGGGTTCCGCCCTGCAGACCCCGCCATCCCTCTTAGCTCTCGTTTCTCTCCGCGTAACGGAGTGGATCCAGCCCAGCCACTCACTACCTTAGAGGTGCCACCAGTCTCTACTATTGAGGCGATTCGGGAAGTATGGGAGGAGCGCAAAAAGCGCTCGCATGTCATTCTCGCGATCGATACCTCTGGCTCTATGAAGGGGCGGAAAATGGCGCAGGCGCGTGAGGGAGCACTGCAGCTACTAGAGATGCTAGATGATGAGGATAGCTTCTCGCTCATTACCTTTGATAGCCAAGCTCGTTCCGTCATGGAGAGTGTGGTGCTACAGGACAGTCGTGAGGAGGTGCAGCAGCAGATCGGAGTCCTCTTTGCTAAGGGGAAGACCGCACTCTATGATGCCATTGCGCTCGGGCTGAATACTGTAGAGAGTGTCCCTGCAGATCAGCAGCAGGATAAGATCACCGCCCTAGTCGTTCTCTCCGATGGGGAGGATTCGCAGAAAGGGACTACCCTTCCTGCTCTCCTGAATCAGCTCGGACAGGGGGACGAGGGGGCGAAGGTGCGCGTCTTTACGATCGGCTACGGCGAGGGGGCGAGTGCCAGCGATTTAAAGACTATCTCCCGTCACACACAGGCTAAGTATTACCACGGCACCGTCGATACGATCAGTGAGGTCTTCCTTTCCATCTCCACCTTTTTCTAACTCTATTCATTATGTCTGATTCTGCACGATTAACAACAGCTGGTAAGATCGTAGTCGCCCTCGTAGTCCTACTCTGTATCGGAGGTGGCGCTTGGCTCTTTCTTCAGCCCTCTGCCTCATCTACATCCCGCACCGACGGCTCTGCCCTGACGTCCTCCCCAGCGGGGGACCAGATCACGGTGGGGATCGCCTATGGCACGGAGAAGCAGCGCTGGCTCCAATGGGCGGTAGCGGAGTTTGCCGCCACGCCTCAGGGGCGGCGCATTAACATCGACCTCATCCCCATGGGGTCTCAGGAGGGGGCGCATGCGCTCCTCCAGGGAGATCAACGGATTCATGTCTGGTCACCCGCCAGTGCGCTCTATAAGGACACCTTTGAGCAAGATTGGCAGCTCGTGCATGGTAAGCCACCTATCATGCATGAGGCCGCACTAGCCCTCACTCCCATGGTCTTTGTGACCTGGAAGGAGCGCCTCGATGCCTTTGAGGCCGGCTTAGGCTCTATGGAGTTTGACACAGTTCTCCAGGCGCTCCAGATGTCTGGTGGTTGGGGTGGCATCGCTAATCGACCAGAGTGGGGGTATTTTAAGTTTGGGCAAACGGATCCGGTAAAGTCGAACAGTGGAATGACCTCGCTTCTCTTATCTGCCTACCATCATAAGGGCGCCTTACAAGGGCTGACCCTCGCAGATGTGGTCGCGCCAGCCTATCAGGACTGGGTGCGCCCGATGGCACAGAGCGCCTCGGGATTACGGAATAGTAGCGGTAACCTCGTCCGTGAAATGGTGCTGAAGGGACCGTCTACCTATGATGCAGTTCTCGTCTATGAGAACCTCGCGATCGACTACCTTAAGAACGCCGAAGGGCGCTGGGGCGCACTGGCAGTGACCTACCCTAAGCTCAATATTTGGAATGAGAACCCTTATTACATCATTGATGCCCATTGGAGTTCCTCTGCACACCAGAAGGCCGCACAGCAGTTTCTCGACTTCCTGCTCTCCGTCCCCGTGCAGGAACGTGCCCTGCAACACGGGTTCCGACCCGCAAACCCCGCGGTCTCTATTACCGACTCTCAGAGCCCCTTCGTGCAAGCGAGCTCCTACGGAATCCAGATCGACCTGAACTCGATTTGTGAGCCTCCCAGCGCAGAGGTCATTAGTAATCTCCTCACGGGCTGGCAACCTCCGCCAACACTAAAAAAAACTCCCTCGACATGCTCATAAAATACCTCAAAGCCGCCTTCTGGGTACGCTCTCGCGTCCCCGGGCTGGGGGATCTCCCAGTCAATGTGCTCGCACTTGCCCCCGTGCTGGCACTGGGGTTTTGGCATCCTGCGATCTGGCTCATCGGAGCAGGGTTGGAGATCGCCTTCCTCTTTCTGCTCGGGCTGAACCCACGCTTCCAGCGCCTCACGGATCTCCCATCAGAGCAACAGCGCATGGAGCAAGCCACCCAAGCTATGGCGCAGCTCCGGCAACGCCTACCAGCCGCACTCGCCGCCTCCTACGACGCCCTCCAGCTTCGCGTCCAACAAACCACCGCAGCCTACACAGAATTCAACACGCCGGACTACATCAGTGAGCCGAACACAAGGAACCTAGACCAGCTCCTCTACCTCTACCTTAAGCTCCTGCTCGCCCAAGCAACCCTGAGCCAAGAAGACAGCGCCACGCTCACCTCCCGCATCACAGACGAGATCACGACCCTGCGCACGGAAATCACCAATGACGCTCTCACCCCTAAGCTCAGAGCCTCTAAGTCTGCTACGCTGGAGCTACTGCACCGCCGGCTCGTGCATTTTCAACAACGTGACCAAGCCCTCACTGAAGTAGCCTCTGACCTCCGCCGCATAGAGGCGCAAGTGCACCTCGCTGCCGATAATGCCCGTCTCCAGTCCCGCCCAGATGCCGTCAGTCTCGACCTAGACCTCGCTTCTGATACGATGCAGGACAGCTGGTATGCCGGCGGCGACGAGGCACTACTCTCAACCATCGAGACCACCTACGCGCAAATTGTCGCGGAGTAAGGGGACGTGCTTTCAGATAGAATCATACCTTGCCCCCGTATTACTGCTCAGGTAGGGGAGCATGAGCCCCAAAAAAACTTCGCGGACCTGTCTGCCCGAGCCCAAAGCCTCGGGTAGAAGGAGGCGGGTGGTTGAGCGGAGTGCGGTCTACTTCGTGGGGACAGACCCGAATGGCATTAGACCCGAATGGCATTAACTTAAGCGAATATATGCTCGATTTTTGAACCGCAGAGGCTCGGAGACGCAGAGAGTGTTTTTTGTTGATTTCTACTCAATTCGCTATAGAGCCATAAAAAAGGCGCTCACTTCTGGGGTGGGAGGGGGTAGAAGTGAGCGCCAGGGGG
>CAYWAG010000214.1:0-4084 GCA_964455925.1 uncultured Verrucomicrobiales bacterium
CTATTAGTAAGAGAATAAAGGTGAGGCGGTTGATGACACGGTGCTTCTCCATAGTGGATCGAGATCTGGGGTGTCGAACTCTGGTGATACTTACTTCAGGCAGTTGTTGATCGCTACGAGAGAGGCCAGGACGCCTTCTAGCTCTGCGAGCGGGACTTGGTTCGGCCCGTCGGATAGTGCCTTAGCGGGGTTCTCGTGCGTTTCCATGAAGACGCCGTTGACACCTGTAGCGACTGCCGCGCGTGCTAGCACCGGTGCCAGAACGCCGTCTCCACCCGTGGTGCCTCCTTCTCCGCCAGGTCGCTGCACAGAGTGCGTGGCGTCAAAGATGGTGAGGTTGCCCTGCTCTGCCATCCAGTAGAGGGAGCGCATATCGGCGACGAGGTTGTTGTAGCCAAAGGAGGTGCCACGTTCGGTGAGGAGGAACTTCTCACAGCCGAAGGAGCGCATCTTATCTGCAATGTTCTTCACATCCCATGGGGCGAGGAACTGCCCTTTCTTTACGTTCACGGCCTTACCGGTTTCGGCACAGGCTTGCAGGAGGTCTGTTTGGCGGCAGAGGAAGGCAGGGATCTGGAGGAGGTCGATGTGCTCTGCGGCGATCTGGGCTTGCTCTGGGGTGTGGATGTCGGTGGTGACAGGCACGCCTAGCTCCTTACCGATCGCCCCCATCAGGGCACAGCCCTCGGCGACGCCAGGACCACGATAGGAACTAACAGAGGTACGGTTCGCCTTATCAAAGGAGGCCTTAAAGATGAACTGGATGCCGAGGGCGTCTGCGATCTTCTTAATCTCACGTGCCATATGCCAGGTGAATTCCTCAGACTCGATGGCGCAGGGGCCGAGGATAAAGAAGAGGTCGTCGCCACCGATGGTGACGTTCTTAAGCTTAAAGGGGGCGGTTTTCATAGACTGGATTAGTGTTGTTCGAGGGTTTCTTGGTAGAGGTTGTTGAGGGTGGCGAGGGTATCGCGGAGGAGGGATTGCTCGGGGGCGGTGAGGTTACCCGTGGTCTTAGCCTCTAGGAGGGTGAGGACATCTAGGCAGCCCTTAGCCGCCTTCAGGTTGATCGACTTCTCGCCAGTGAGGGGGTTCTCTCGTTGTCCGAGGAAGACTCCGGCATTCGTGGCTTGCTTTAGGATGAAGTCAGAGAGGGTGAGGTCTGTAGTCATAGCGCTGTTAATTAGGGGAAACTACGGTGATCACAGGGTCAACCTCTGAGAAGTATTTTTTGAGCACCGCAGAGATGTCGTCGCAGGTGAGGGCGGCGACGAGGTCGCGCGTGCGCTGGCGTTGCTCCACCCCTAGTCCGTGCAGCACATTCAGTGCATGAGCCTGCGCTTGGTTCCCCATCGTCTGGTCAGATACAGCCTCATCCGCCGCGATCATGCGCTTAAGGGAGGCTAGCTCGTCCTCACTGATGCCCTCTGCGACAATGCGGGCGATAGTGCGCTGCAGCTCCGTGAGGGCATTCTCCTTCCCTGCGGGATCCGTCCCCATGTAGAAGCTGAACATGCCCGTTTCGCGCCCTTGGAACTGGTTACATGACACGTAGTATGCCAGCCCGCGCTCCTCCCGTAGCTCCATAAAGAGGGGCCCCGACATAGAGGTGAAGTAAGGAATATAGGACCTCAAAGGCGGGCAAATCCTCAGAGAAGAGGTCCGCGCAAGGATAGGCGACAACGATGACGGCCTGCTCCTTATCCAGCGTGAGGTCATGGCGTCCTGAGCCATGTGTGAGGGTGAGGGATGGGACGTCCTGTGGGTGGTAGGGGAGGCGCGAGAAGTGCCGCTCTAGGATCGCCTCCTCCGCTGTCCCCAGGTCGCCAAAGACGGACAGCACCGCCTCGCTCTCATGGAAGATGCGCTGGTGCACGGCGGTGAGGTCCTCTAGCGTGATCTGCTGCACAGATTCCTCCGACCCTTGGCGGCTAAAGCGGTAGGGCGAGTCAGGGAAGAGCGCGCGTCTACTCTTCCAGAAGGCGAGGCGCACGGGGTCTTGCGCGCTCTCCTGGATGCGGGTGAGGAGGATGGCACGCTCGCGCTCTAGGATGTCGGGCTGGAAGTTTGGCTCCAGGATAGCCTCTAGCAGGAGGTCACAGAGTGCGTCTAGGTCCTCCTGCAGGCAGGAGCCAGAGACGCAGAAGGTGTTATTCCCGCCGCTAAAGGTGAGGGTGGCGGCGAGGTCATCGATCGCCTCGGCAAACTCCTCCTTGCTCCGCTGCAGCGTTCCCTGCCCTAGGAGGCGGCTGTAGAGGGCGATGAGCCCCTCGCGCTCCTCCGTCTCCAGGCGGATGCCCGCATTAATCGCGAGGCGGAAGGTAACCACGGGGAGGGTGCGGTTTACTCCCAGCACCAGTGGCATGCCAGTACTGAGCTGCTGTAGGACGGGGAGACTCTTCTCTGCTGCTGCCTCAGTGCTGGGCGGTAAGTAGGGCTGGAACCCCTTCGGCACGAGGGCGTGGGAGAGGGTGGGACGCCCGATGAGGTGCTGCTCTGCTACCCGCTGTAGATCCGCGACCGTGATGTGCTGGAGCTGCTCCAGGTAGTAGCGCGTGAAGTCGAGGTTACGGGTCTCAAACCAGTTATCCGCTAGGTCCGAGGCGCGACCTGAGACGGTGGTGAGGGTGCTGAGCTGGGCGGTGTATGCCTGCTTCTTAGCCCGCTCCAGCGCGCGCTCACTGTCACTGCCTGTGCAGTCCAGCTCCGCAATGAGCTCGGCCAGGCGTGTGTGTGCGTCCGTAAACGTCTCGGTCTCACACTCGATGCTCACGGCGAACATGCCCTTGCCATGCTTCGTGTTATATGTCCAGGCGGAGACCCCGTGCGCCAGCTCCTCACGCTCGCGGAGCACTTTATAGAGGTGTGAGGAGCGCGCCCCACCGATGACCGCGGCGAGGAGCTCCAGCGCGAGGATGTCGGGGTGCCCCGCTTCTGGGATTTGCCAGATGACAGCGGCCTTACAGCTCGTCACGGCGAACTCCTGGGTCGCGTATTGGGAGACCCCTAGGATCCGCTCCGCAGGCTGCCCGATGACGTGGAGTCGGCGCTTAGGCACCTGTTGCTGCATGTCCTTAATGCGCTGTAGGAGCGCGGGGGCATCAATGTCACCGGAGAGAATGATAAAGCTGTTATCAAAGGTGTAGCGCGTCTCATGGTAGTGCACCATTTCTGCATGCGTGATCGCGTCAAAGCGGTCGATCTCGCCAATGACAGGGAAGCGCTTAAGGCTCTCTGGGTAGAGCTCCTTCGCCATCCCATACCACGCCGCCCGCTGTGGGCTATCGTTCCCCATCGCGATCTCACGGCGGATCACCTCGCGTTCCATCTCATAGTCCTCTTCCGGAAGGTTCGGGAGGTACACGAGCTCAAAGAGTAACTGCAGGAACTCCTCTGCCGCCTCAGATGGCCCCTCTACATAATACACGGTGCGATCCTGTGAGGTGTAGGCATTCCAGCTGCCTCCCAGCTCCTCTACCCGGCTTACCAGCGTATCACCAGAGAAGTTCTTAGTCCCCTTAAAGACCATGTGCTCCAGCAAGTGACTGAGACCAGCACCTGGTAACGGTAGCTCATGGAGGCTACCCGTCTCCACCCAAATCTGAAAGCTGATCAAAGGGTGCGTATGATCCACATGGGTCAGGACATCGAGCCCCTGGTCGGCCTCCAGGCGGGTAGCGGTAGTAGCGGGAAACTGCATACCCTCACCCTTAAGTCGCCTTCCGCCCTGTTACAAGGAAAATAGGGGCTAGTCACATTCCTGATAATAGCATCCTGAGACACCTCTATAGGATTCGGCTTTCTCAGGGCTATGTTGCGCAACGACAGGGGTAAGGTGCGTAAATTGTGGGTGTGATGATGCTAGCAGAGTATCACCAGCTTCTACTGCGCAGTGACTGAGGAGGAAGGTGCCAATAATGGTCGTTATAGCTAATTTCATATCGTGTTTTTGGTTCACTTATAAAATTAGACGGACGCAATTAGTGAAATGTCACAATTATCCGAAATGGTAACTATTCAGGTGAGGGGAGCAGGATATTTCAACCGCGAAAGGCGCTAAATTCCGCTAAAAAAGAGAGGAACT
>CAYWAG010000215.1:0-4045 GCA_964455925.1 uncultured Verrucomicrobiales bacterium
TAAACCGTAGGGCTTAGAAATACATGCGGTATGCCGCACTGAGGGTAACTGCTTCTTGAGAAGACGCGAAGCTGTCAGAATCTACAGAATCGAATTCAGCACCGAACATAACCTTGGAGTTGTGACCGATGAAGTAGTAGTTCAGACCAGCGTAAAGAGAGAATACGGAGTCAATACCATCGAAGGCAGCCTTATTAAAGGTACGCGCATAACGTGAATTTGCTTCCGCTTCGCCTTCGCCTGTAGCAAATGCTACACGACCGACCAGCTCAAGGTTTTCAGCGACTTCCTTAGAAGCCATTACGTAACCACCATAGAACTCTTCACCACCGTCGTTGGTCTTACCACCAGCAAAGTTGAAAGCAAGGTCGATACCGCTGACTTCGGTGAGGTAGGAAACAGAGAATCCAAAGTTTGAGGCAACAGCTTCACCATCCTCCTTTGCGTTATCACGGCCAACAACACCAGCAAAGTCAACGATCATGTCACCACCAAGAGCCGCGAACTCGAAGCTAGCACGGAGACGGGTGCCGTTGTCACTGTTAGACCACCAGTCGAAGTTATTATCTTCGCCGTTAGAATAAATCCCGAAGGTGGACTCAACGCCTTTAGCGTCGATTTCCAGCTCTACGCCAGTAGAGTTGTCACCACGGAGTAAGCTATCAGTGATACGGGTACGCTCGATGGTTTTGATCTTCTTAGAGGAAGTGTGAACGTCTTCACCGATCTTGAACTTACGCTTACCAACGGTGAGCTTAAGGGAATCAACAGCAGAGATGTCAAATGCCTTACCAAGATCAAAAGTTAAACCTACAGTGTCCCAGCCTTTGATGCCGTCAACTTGGATGTCGTCATTACCACCTGTGTTAAAACCGATGTTCCCTTTAAATTTGAAGTAGTTTAGGAACTGAACTTCGGAGCCAACACGGAGGCGACGAAGCGCAACATAGTTTTCAGATTCACTACCTTGGAAGACGGTAGCGGCCTGGTATTGTGCACGGCCGTAAACGCGGGCCTTCTGGATGAGGCTGTTGCTGCTGTCGGAGTAGAAGGTGCCGCCGTTCTTAAGGAGGTCCTTATAATCGTAGCCACCGGTGAAGGCGCTGAGTGACGCAGCACCTGCGAGAGATGCGATCGCTGTGAGTTTAGTTGTGTTCATAGTTTACTAAATGAGGCTTCACTATAGCGATACTAGGCGCAGTTACGCAACCCCCGCATTGTTACATTGCTGTCACACAACTGGAGGGCTGGGGCAGGGGAGGGGTTAGGAGCCTTGCTCTGAGAGCTCTGCCATAGATCCATCTGCCATGACGCGGCGCTCCCACACGTAACGGCTAAAGAGGACCTTCACAGAGGCGGTCAGTGGCACTGCTAGGAGCGCACCGAGGAACCCACCGAGGAGGAGAGACCAGAAAAGCATGGAGAAGATGACGGTCATCGGGTGGAGTCCTACGGAGTCCCCTACGATCTTAGGTGCTGTGACCAGGGAGTTAATCTGCTGCACGATGATAAAGATGGCGACGACGAGGAGCACATACATCCAGGGGTTATCCCCGATCCAATACTGGTTCTCTGCCACCGAGAAGTGTGCATAGGCGGTGACTGCAGCGGGCACGAGGCAGATGATGTTCCCGAGGAAGGGGATGACCCCGAGCACTGCTAGGGCGATGCCGATCAAGATGGCGAAGGGATGCCCAAAGAGTAATAAGACCAGCCCGACTAAAACACCGTCAATGACAGAGACAAGCACTTGCCCACGGAAGAAGGCGATGAGGTAGGCATTAATCTCCGCTACCACATCCACGACCTCGTCCTTAAACTTAGAGGCCCGTAGCGGGACAAAGGATGCCCAGCGCTCCTGAATGACCTTACTTTCCTTTAGGAAGAAGAAGAGGTAGATGGGAACCATGATAAACCCGAGGGCATACCCGAGCACCCCAAAGATCTTTGAGGTGCCACGCGTGACGGCATCCACCATCTTGCGGGCAAAGTCGGGGGCGGTCTTCCCGATCACTTCCATCAGAGACTCCATAGAGAAATACTCACTGATCATAAAGCCAGCGGTCTCCTCTGCCACCTCCTCTGCGGTCTCCACGATAACCGCCTTTGGTACCGCTTCGCGCACAGCGTTCCCCTGCGGGAGTCCCTGTGTCTCTAGCTCCTGTTGTAAGAGAGCACGGATGTCTGGAGCCGCTGCATCGGGCTGGGCTGTGCCCCATTGATCAGGAGTAAGCTCTGTGGTCTGGAGGGATGCTGGTGGTGCTGTAGCGGGGGGCTGCGTCTCTGGAGCTCGCTGCTCGGCAGGTGCTTCCTGCGGTCCTTGGCGCTCTTTGATAAACTCTTGGACAGGCGCGGGGAGGGCGGCGACAACGGCCTCCATTTCGGTGATTTTGACGACCATTTTACGCCCTGCATCGATGTATTGGCTGCGGTTCTGGTTAAGCTCCTTAATCTGGTTTGACAGGGGCGCGGCGATCATCCAGCTGAACAGGGTGACGGCGACGATGCCCATAAAGAAGACGATGAGGATGGACTTAATCCGTGAGAGCTTCCAGCGCTCTAGCCACGCCACGATCGGCTCTATTAGGTAGGCAAAGATGCCTGCCACTGCCAACGGGACCAGCACGGGCTGCAAATACGCCAGCACCTCACCAGACAGCCAGATACCGCCAACGAGCAGCGCGCCAATCACGACGATACAAAACGCGGTCAGGGCATTATACCAAACCTTCTTCTGGAAATCTGTTGCTTTCATCTGGGGGGAGCATAGAGAAGCGATAGTATCCTGCGATTATAAAATCGCGCCTTTTTCGTATTAGACCTCTACCTGCTCGTAGATCTCTGCTACCCTTAGGGTGGCACCACAACTGAGGGTGATCTCTGCTTCCGCATCTGTCAGCAGTTGGGGCGCCCAGTCTGTATCGCGGCGGCAGACGGTGACGAGCCGCTGGTCTTGTGCTACGAGGATGTATTCTTGCACGGTGCTCAGGCTGGTGTATGCCAGAAATTTCTCCTGGCGATCGATACGAGCTGTGCTGTCGGATAGAACCTCTATAATTGTACTGGGATATTCCAGGAATTGAGGGTTCGTGTCACGCGGATCACAGGTTACTACGACATCGGGGTAGTAGTAGCTCTCTGATGCTAGGGTGGTCACTTGCACCTTCATATCACTGATAAAGGGAGTGCAAGAGCCGCCTCTGAGTGCCATATAGAGCAAGGAATGGATGGAGCCGGCGATCTTATTATGCCGCTGTGTTCCTCCCGCCATCGCATAAACCTGCCCATTGACATACTCATGACGCATATGAGCCTCAGGCTCACCTGCTAAATACTCGGCGACGGTAATCTCACGGTGTGGCTCTGCGAATCCCATGCGCCTATTGTAGAGCTTTCAGCCCTGTTTTACAACCTCTCTTTTTCCTAAGAGGGAGATACTGCTACCTGCTCGTAGATTTCTGCTACCCTTAGGGTGGCACCACAACTGAGGGTGATCTCTGCTTCCGCATCTGTCAGCAGTTGGGGCGCCCAGTCTGTATCGCGGCGGCAGACGGTGACGAGCCGCTGGTCTTGTGCTACGAGGATGTATTCTTGCACGGTGCTCAGGCTGGTGTATGCCAGAAATTTCTCCTGGCGATCGATACGAGCTGTGCTGTCGGATAGAACCTCTATAATTGTACTGGGATATTCCAGGAATTGAGGGTTCGTGTCACGCGGATCACAGGTTACTACGACATCGGGGTAGTAGTAGCTCTCTGATGCTAGGGTGGTCACTTGCACCTTCATATCACTGATAAAGGGAGTGCAAGAGCCGCCTCTGAGTGCCATATAGAGCAAGGAATGGATGGAGCCGGCGATCTTATTATGCCGCTGTGTTCCTCCCGCCATCGCATAAACCTGCCCATTGACATACTCATGACGCATATGAGCCTCAGGCTCACCTGCTAAATACTCGGCGACGGTAATCTCACGGTGTGGCTCTGCGAATCCCATGCGCCTATTGTAGAGCTTTCAGCCCTGTTTTACAACCTCTCTTTGTAACTAT
>CAYWAG010000216.1:0-4039 GCA_964455925.1 uncultured Verrucomicrobiales bacterium
CAGTCAGTGGCTAACGCCAGAGGGTGTATTCACGAGCGGGACGCTCGTGCCACAGCCTTTACTGCCGTAATGTGTAACACATAAATCCCCCCATTTTTTAAAGACGGCTCTGGGAATCGGTGCTAGGATGCATCTCCGCCTATAACCCTATGTCCTCCCTAGCAAAGCAGAAGTTACGTGAGACCCCACATAAGCCAGGGGTGTACCTCCATAAGGACCAGATGGGCGGCATCATCTATGTCGGGAAGGCGCGAGACCTCAAGAAGCGGCTCTCGCAATACTTCTCCCCCTCCCGCCAGATGAAGGCCGACCGCAAGACGCGTGCCCTCATGGAAACGATCGTGGACTTTGACTACCACATCGTGCGGAACGAGCAAGAGGCCCTGATCTTAGAAAGCAAGCTCATCAAGCAATACCGCCCGCGCTACAACGTTGTGTTCCGCGATGATAAGCGGTTTAAGCTCGTCAAGATTCACCCCGATGCCGCTAGCCCTCGGTTCCAAGAAACCCGCATCCGTAAGTCCGACGGGGCACAATACTTTGGCCCGTTCGTCCATAATGCCGCCCTGTCTGCCACATTGACCTACCTGAACGACCGGTTCGGGCTACGCACCTGCCATGCAGCTAACCCCGGGGAGCGCGAGTATAAGCACTGTAATGCCGATGTCATTAAAAACTGCTCCGCCCCCTGTGTAGGAAAGATCTCTCCCGAGGACTACCACGCCCGCGTGCAGCAAGCCATCGCCATCCTAGAGGGTAAGGGGAAGCGCAGTGTCCTATCCGACCTCGAGGACCAGATGCAACAAGCCGCCGCCCAGCTGGACTTTGAGCGTGCCGCTGAGCTCCGTGACATCATGGAGAACCTAAAGAAGACGCTAGAGCCGACCCGCCAGTTCCGGAACTCCGTGATCGTTCCCTCTACCGTCCAGCCAAAGGATGACATGATCGAGCTAGGCGACCTCCTAGGACTGCCCACCCCTCCCCGCATTATGGAGTGCTTTGACATCTCTAATGTCTCCTCCACCCACATCGTCGCCTCTATGGTGCGCTTCACCGATGGTAGCCCGGATAACCAAAAGTACCGCCGCTACCGCATCAAGACGGTGCAGCAGCAAGACGACTTTGCCTCCATGGCAGAGGTCGTGCGCCGTCGCTACCGCCACCTGCTGACGGAGGGAGCTAAGAAGGCGCGCGAAATGGGGGTAGAGGAGAGCCAGGAATCCGTCACTGACCTCTCTGAGCGTGTCCGCGCTAACCTCCCAGACCTGATCATCGTCGATGGCGGAAAAGGGCAGCTGAGCTCTGCCGTGCGCGAGCTCCGCCAGCTGGGACTGCATGGTCAGCCCATTATCGGGCTCGCTAAGCGCGAGGAGGAAGTCTACTTCCCCGGTGAGTCTGACCCGCTCATTATCCCACATCACCGAGGAGCACTGAAGCTCCTACAGCGTATCCGGGACGAAGCCCACCGGTTCGCTAATAACTATAACGAACTCCTCCTGCGCAAGCGCGTAACCGAGTCTCTGCTAGATGACTGCCCTGGCGTCTCCCCTCGTAAGAAGGAGCTCCTCCTGCAGAAGTTCGGCTCTGTTGCCCGTGTCCGTAAAGCCACCGCCACCCAGATCGCCGCCATCCACGGAATCTCAGAAACAGGAGCAAAGAAGATCCTAGCCTTCCTCAACGGACGCTCGGTCTAATACCTCTTTTCACACTACACAGCATTTTCACTTCGTATTTTTTCTATCCGCAATACAAGCGCTAGCGCAGGAACTAAAACGCCCCCATCAGGTAGAACCTGAGAGGGCGCAGGGGTTGCTAGTCACTACACACAATAAATGATACTGTGGTGCGGAACTCGGTGCCTGTTAGGCGGCGTGTGAGTTCTCGGCACCATAGAGTTCCTTCGGATTCTTGACGAACCCGAGGAGGTTATCCTTCCCGTGCTGGCGGTTGTCCTCGAAGTCGTGGAAGTCAGACTTAAGGTGGGCGCGCTGCTCGAGGAAGGAGAGAAGGTGCTCGCGGTATTCGAAGAACTTAGGATCCGCGAAGATCGCCTCGCGATCACGCGGACGCTCCCAGTGGATGTTCATCACCTCTCCGATACGGGCGAGTGGTCCGTTGGTCATCATAATGACGCGGTCCGACATGAAGACAGCCTCGTCCACGTCGTGCGTTACGATCATGGAGCTAAGCTTCTCTTGCGCTACGATGTCGAGGATCACGTCCTGGAGCTCCATCCGGGTGAGGGAGTCCAGACGGCCAAAGGGCTCGTCGAGAAGGAGAACCTTCGGCTTCAAAGCAATGGCACGGGCGATACCGACCCGCTGCTGCATCCCGCCGGAGAGTTCGCGAGGGAACTTCTTCATGGAATCCTCTAGGCCTACTCGGGCGAGGGAGTATTCGACGATCTCGTGGCGCTCTTGCTTGGTAGCGTGTGGGTAAACGTTCTTTACGCCGATCATGACGTTATCATAGGCGTTCATCCACGGCATCAGGCAGGGAGCTTGGAATACTACGGCGCGGTCAGGACCTGGGCCGTCGATCTCCTTATTATCCACGATGATACCTCCCTCGGAGATGTCATTGAGACCCGCGAGCATGGTGAGGACGGTGGACTTACCACAGCCAGAGTGGCCGATGAGGGAGACGAACTCGCCCTGAAACATGTTAAGGTTCAGACCCTCTACGACGCGGAAGTCGTCCCCAAAGGGGTTTGGGTAGGCTTTTACGAGGTTGGAGATTTCTACATATCTGCTAGACATAGGAATTAGGAGGGTTGGGTGGTTTTGTTCTTCAGGGCGGGACGACCAGAGATCGGGGTGAAGTTCTTCGGCGCAACATCCGGCATCTTATATTTGCTGGCGGACTTCGCAGCCTGAGCTTCCTTGTTCAGGTTCATGAGATAGGAGGTAATCTCAGTCTTGAGGCGTTGGTACTCTGGGTGGTCGTTCAGAGCATGGCGGTCACGGGGACGCTCCATGTTGACGGTGAAGGGCTCTTTCAGCGTAGCGCTCGGTCCCATGGTAAGGGGGACGATGCGGTCAGACATCAGGACGGCTTCATCCACGTCGTTGGTTACCATCACTACGGTCTTCTTCTCGGCCTCCCAAATGTTGAGAATCTCCTCCTGGAGATCACCACGGGTGAGGGCGTCCAGAGCAGAGAGGGGCTCATCCAGGATGAGAACCTCTGGCTGCAGAGAGAGCGTTCGGGCGAGCGAGGCGCGCTGTCTCATCCCTCCGGAGAGTTCATGAGGCTTACGGTCGCGTCCACCCATGAGGTGCACCATCTTAATGTATTTCTCAACGTGCTCAGTGAGCTGATCCTTAGAGTAATGCGGGAAGACCTGCTTTGCAGCCAGCGCGATGTTCTCAAAGGTAGAGAGCCATGGGAGAAGCGAGTAGTTCTGGAACATGATCCCGAGGTGGGGACCTGGTTCCTTGACCACTTCACCATTCAGGAGAACCTCCCCTTTGTCCGGAGCTTGGAGGCCCGCGAAGAGGTTCATGAGAGTGGACTTACCAGAACCGGAGAATCCGATGATGGAGACGAACTCGTTCTGTTTTACCGAGAGGTTCACATCCTCCAGCACCTCGTAGCGGTTGGACGGCGGCCCAAACCCTACGGAAACGTTTTTTAGTTCAATAGACATGATCAATGTGGAGGATGGAGATTATACGGAAGCGGAGTCGTCAAAGGAGACGAAGCGCTGAAGCACGATCATGATACGGTCGAGGAAGAACCCGATGATACCGACCACGAAACAGGCTAGGATAATGTTCGCGAAGGACTGTGAGGAACCGTTCTGGTATTCATCCCATACGAACTTACCAAGACCATCAGAGGAGGAGAGTGCCTCTGCGGCGATGAGAACCATCCAACCGACACCGAGGGAGATACGGAGACCTGCGAATACAAGTGGAAGTGAGGATGGGATAATGATCTTAAAGAGACGGGACCAGAAGCCGAGGCGGAGAACCTTAGCAACGTTCAGGTGGTCTGGATCGATGGAGGAGACCCCAAGAGCAGTGTTAACCAGTGC
>CAYWAG010000217.1:0-4033 GCA_964455925.1 uncultured Verrucomicrobiales bacterium
CCTAAGTTCGAGCAAGCCCTACAGCGCAATACCACTGAGGGCTAACTCCCTGCGCCTAGCATTATCCCGCGCTAGTAACTAGTCAGGGGAGTGACGGCGTCTCGCCGTCACCAACATTGATTCCTCAGTTAGAAAAACCACAATACGCAGGATAGCCCCTAGGCAAAGACACGGAGGGTTTGATCCGCAGATTTCGCAGATAGACGCAGATTTCGCGGTCAATCACTCCTTCAGCCTCACCTTAATAGTTACCCGCGCTGAAGAGTGGCGCGACTAGCGCGCGAACGCTAGCAAGCTCCTCCTCCGTATAAGGGCGCGAGGCGGGATGCCCCCATACGGGACCTGGCCAGGCGGGGTCCTGCGCTGTGCGGGCTACAATGTGGTAATGGAGCTGAGGAACGAGGTTCCCTAGTGCGCCGACATTGATGCGCTGCGGTGAGCAGTGCTCCTCTACGATCGTGGAAACGGCCTGTGCCTCTGCCTGGAGTTGCTCACGCTCGGCGGTGGAGAGAAGGTGGAGCTGCTGGGGGGCGACCTGTGGGACAAGGATGAACCACAGGTAGTGGGCATTATCCAGCAGGAGCAGCTGCGAGAGCGCGAGGCGACCGAGCACGATACAGTCTGCCGCGAGACGGGGGTGAAGGGTAAAGTCTGACATAGCGGGAGGGGGGAAAAAATCAGGGCGCGAGGAGGGCGTCTAGGGACTCCTCGTTCAGGATCGTGACGCCGAGGGACTGAGCCTTAGTGAGCTTAGACCCTGCCTTGTCACCAGCGAGGAGGTAGTCCGTGTTCTTAGAGATACTGCCAGAGACCTTGCCGCCTGCCTGCTCGATGCGCTCCTTAAAGGCACCCCGAGGTTGACTGAGCGTCCCTGTGATCACAAAGGTCTTGCCAATAATGGGGTCATCTTGTCCCTCTGCCGCAGTGGGGCGCTGAGGGAGGTAGTTCGCCGACTGCGGGTCGATCTGTAGCTCGGCGAAGCGCTCCATCAGGCGCTGCCCCGCCCGCGAGCAAAAGTAGTCATGCAGGGAGCCACTGGCGACCGGCCCGAGGTCTGGGCTGATCTCATAGGCATCTAGACGGGCGATGAGGGTCTCCTTTTGCTCCTTATACGCATCGTGCTCGGCCTTACGGCGTTCGCGCTCGGCGTCGGACTGTGGTGGGTTAGAGCGGTTGTTAGGTGAGACGCGCTTGCGCTCCTCCTCGATCTCTGCGATGGCGTAAACCGTCTCAATGATCGTGCTAGTCGCCACCTCGGAGAGGGATTGGTGCAGCCGGCTGACCTCCTTAGCGGTGGACTCCCCTACATGCGGAATCCCCAGCCCAAAGAGCCAGCGAGAGAGGGGCATTTCGTGGCGGGCACGATCAAGGGCGGCGAGGGCTTTTTGCGCGCGCTTCTCACCGAACCGGCGCTCCTTAGAGGTCGCCTCCCCCGTCGCGGAGGTCGCGGGGTCGAGCATAAGGTCTGCCAGCACCTCCTCCGTCAGCGCGAACAGATCTAGGGGCGAGGAGACGAGGCGCGTCTCGATAAGCTTCTCTGCCACGGACTCGCCAATGCTGTCAATGTCCAGCGCCTTTCGCTGGGTAAAGTGCGTAATCTGGGTGACGAGCTTAGCGGGACAGTGGAACTCTACACAGCGCCAGGCGACGAACCCTTCCTCCTGCCGAATCTCACCGTCACAGCTCGGACAGCACCCATTAACGTGATCGTAGAGCGAGAAGGGTGGGTTCGTATGGCTGCGTTGGTCGGTCAGCACCTTGACGACAGCCGGGATGATCTCCCCTGCTTTCTCGATGATCACGCGGTCGCCCACGCGAATGTCCTTACGCTGCATCTCCTCCTCATTATGGAGCGTGGCACGTGCCACGGTCGTGCCAGAGACCTCTACTGGGGTAAGCTCTGCCACTGGGGTGAGCGTCCCTGTGCGCCCGACCTGGATCGTGATCGCCTCGATCGTGGTCTCTACCTGCTGCGGGAGGTATTTAAAGGCGGCGGCCCACTTAGGGAACTTACTGGTAAACCCGATCTCCTCATGCAGCGGGATCTCGTTTACCTTAATCACCGCGCCATCGGTCGCGTATGGGAGCTGGTGGCGGGCTTGCTCTAGCTCCTCCACCGCATCCAGCATCTCCTCTAGGCTCTGCACCTGACGGAACCATGGGCTGCGTTGTAAGCCGTGCGCGTGCAGCGTGTCCTGGAACCCATGAATAGTGGTAAAGGGTAGCGCAGAGAGCTCTCCATACGAGTGGAGAATACAGTCTAACGGGCGCGCCGCGACAAGGGCGGGGTCTAGCTGCTTGATCGTGCCCGCCGTTGCGTTCCGAGGGTTCTTAAAGGCGGCTTCACCTTGATCCACCTGCGCCTTATTAAGGGCGTCAAAGGCGGCGTTTGGCATAAAGACCTCGCCCCTGACCTCAAACACCTCTGGCACGTTCGTGAGTGTCGCCGGGATACTGCGAATCGTCAGGATATTCTGCGTCACATCATCGCCCGTCGCCCCATCCCCACGCGTGGCAGCATACACAAGCTGCCCCTGCTCATAACGCAGCGCGATCGCGACGCCATCGATCTTAGGCTCGATCGCGAGGGTAAAGTTCCCCGCCCCGATGGCACGCTCGATGCGCGCATACCAGTCCTTTAGCCTCTCCGTCGGGCGCAGCCCCTCGGCTAACTCCTCGGGCTTTAACTCATGAATATCCTCGATAGATAACATCGGCACCCGGTGTGCCACCTTCTGAAAGCTAGAGAGAGCACTCCCGCCTACGCGCTGTGTGGGAGAATCCGCGGTCTGGAGCTCAGGATACTTCCCCTCCAGCGCCTTCAGCTCCTGCATGAGGGCATCATATTCCGCATCGGTAATCTCGGTCGTCCCGACATCATAATAGAGATGGTTATGGTGCTGCACCGTCTCTACCAGCTCAGCGTGGCGGGTAGCATCAGTCGCTTGTTGATCCATAGCATGCGAAAATAAGTCCATAGTTCTAGAGGTAAATAAGGCATCTCAAGCTCACGCAAAGGCAGTAAAATGTAAATACAATAAAATGTAATATTTTACTAGCCTACGCTTGCTTACTTTGTATTATACGAACATGTCTACAGAATCAAATGACCTAATCGGGATGATGAGAGAGCGCGTCCAAACCTATGTTGCACGCGAGAGTTGGGATGAGGCGGAGAGCTCCGCCAGCACGACCCTAGAGACGATCCAAAGCCGTTACGAGGCAGACCCCAGCCTGGTAGGGGACTACGCTCGCGCCCTAGAGATTCGGGCAGACCTCCTGCGCGATAAGGGCGACATCATGGATGCACAGGATCAATACTACCAGATCGTGGATCTCCTGCGCGACACTGCAGACTATCCACGCGTATGCGGCCGTGTCGGCGCGAACCTCGCTCTCATCCTAGAGGACCAGCAAGAAACCAGCGAGGCAGTAAACTACTACATCTGGGCACTGGAGAACCTCAACCTCGCGGATCCCGCCATGCCACTAGAGAAAGCAGGAGTCCTCAACAACCTGGCGTACATCTACGAGGAGAACCAACAACTCACTGAGGCCGAGTCTCACTTCATGGAAGCCCTCGCCATCAACAAGGAAGTCCTCGGGACGAACCATGAGTCCACAGCTGATGTGTGGAACAACCTAGGTGGTCTCTACTACCGCTCTGGGCAATACGCCCAATCCCTAGAGATGCATAAGTCTGCGCTAGAGATCCGCCTCGCAGTCCTCGGTGAGAACCACGCGGACACCTCCCAATCCTACGGCAACATCGCGCTCGCCTACGCCGCGCTCGACCAGATCGACGATGCCAAGACCTCCTTTGACTCCGCGCTAAAGATCCTAGAGCGATCTAAGTCCGCAGACCTCCATAACTACGCCGTAGTGAGCTCTAACTTCGTGCACATCCTCCGCGAACTCGGTCACCCTAAGGACGCCGAGCGCATCGAGAAGCGCACGACCAAGTTCATGAAAAAGCACTAACTCACATTACGGCAGTAATTGTGGCATGAGCATCTTGCTCATGATTATTCCT
>CAYWAG010000218.1:0-1713 GCA_964455925.1 uncultured Verrucomicrobiales bacterium
GCATGATGACGAGTTCATCGAGGTTGTCGGACTGGGTCTCACTGGTGAAGAGCTTACCGAGGAGGGGGATGTCGCCTAGGAGCGGCACCTTGCTAGTGGTATCATCCATTCCCCCAGTGTAGAGACCGCCGAGGAGGATGAGCGATTTGTTAGGCACGGTGACGATGGTGCTGAGTTCTTGGGTGTCGATGTCCTGGGTGGTGAGGTTGTCAATGGTGCGGGTGCCTCCGAGACCATCTTTGACGATGGCGATCTCGATGGTGACTTCATCATCACTGTTGACGAGAGGGCGCACCTCTAGCTCTAGGACGACGTCGATGTACTCGATGTTAGTAGAGGCGGTTCCTGCGTTTAGGATGGTGCCCGTGGGGATAGCGATACGAGAGCCTGAGGAGATCCGCGCCGAGCGGTTGTTGGTCGTAAAGACGGTGGGACGTGAGATTTCCTCGAACTCGGTGAGCTGCTTAAGGCTGTTAATGAAGACGCCGTAGTCCGTGTTCGCATACCCGAAGTTTAGCCCTGTGGAGAGCGCGGCACTGGCAAAGGTGGCGAGGGAGTCCGAGGAGAAGATCGTGGAGATGTCATCCCCAGAGGTGTTCGGGAGTGTGCCACCGCCAAAGTTAGGGCTCCCCGTGATTTGGTCATAGAGAGAGACGGCATTCGTGGAGAAGTTATAGCCATCGGTCGTGCCGTAGGTGCCGAAGAGGGCGGTAATGGCGATCTGGTCGGATTTGCGGTCCAGCTCGTTGATGAGGTTGTTGACGATCTCGATGTGGTGTGGTGGGCCGTCCACGATGACGGAGTTCGAGATGTTGTCAGAGACGAGCAGGGTCTTACCGATGAGGACAGCGTTCGGGGCGGTGTATCCATCCTCTCCCCCGACAGCGGCGCGGGCGTTACCGCCTGCGGTGTTGCCGTTTCCGTTATTGCGGTTAGTGTTGTTGTTCGCCCGGTTGGTAGCGTTGCCTCCACTGGATTGGCTAGAGCCGAGGGTGGCTTCGATGGCTTGCTGGGCGATGGGGATGAGTTCATCGACTGGGAGGTAGTTGAGCTTACGGCGCATGAATCCGCCTTCGGAGGTCGGCTGGTCAATCTGGGCGATGAGAGACTCTGCAAAGGTGATCTTAGCGGCACTACCGAGGAGCGTGATCCGGTTCGTGCGGCTATCCGCGAGAATCTTTAGCGGGATGTCCTCGCCGCCTGTGTTAGGGATGTTCCCCGCAGTGGCATTTGGGGCAGCAGGGGCGTTGTTACGCTGGGCGTTGTTGTTCCCCGCATTACGTTGGACGGAGCTACTGGTTTGCTCCTCGTTGTTGACGAGCTCGTTGAGCTGTTGAGCGACTTCTTCCGCATCGGCATAGACGAGTTCGATAAACTTGGTGCTGACGTTCGTGCTGGGGATGTCGATCTGCTTCTTAATGTCGACTAAGGTGCGGATGAGCAGGGCATTATCCGTGATCATGATAGAGGAGGTGTTCGGCACGGGCTGGATGGAGCCAGCGGGGCCAAACTGCCCAATAACGCCTTGGAAGATTCGGATCGCTTCCTCTGGCTTGATAAAGTTCAGGCGCATGGCGTAGGAGACGATCTCATCGTTGTAGGGGATCTGTGATTCCTCTGTTAAGATCTTCAGCCCAGACTGCTTGGCAGAGAAGTTCCCCCCGTTCAGTGGGAGCAGGCGAAGCTGGTTCGGCTTACCAGGGACTTCCATGA
>CAYWAG010000218.1:1723-4031 GCA_964455925.1 uncultured Verrucomicrobiales bacterium
AGTTTAGTCTCGATGAGTTCGGTGACTTCCTTGTTCGTGATCGGGCCTGGCTGGACAATGCTGATCTCGACGCCATTAAAGGCACTGCTCAGTAGCACCCGCTTTCCGGTGAGCTGGAAATAGAGGATAGAAATGTCCTCGCCCGTGAGAATGGGTTGCTCCAGGAGTTCGCCACTAGGGGTATGCACCGCGTAGGGGTCTGGTGCTCGGTAAACACTGGAACTTTGCTCAGCTGCAGGCTGTGCAAAGAGGGCGAGGTTAAGTGCTATGTAAGCGAGAAGGGGCTTCTTCATAGGATGGGGAAGTTGGTTGTAGAAAAAAAAGGGGGAAAGGGATTAGTTCGTCGGGATACGACGGGTAGGAGGACGCTGTAAGACGGTGCCAGAGGGGAGGTCTGAGGTCGGTGAGGTCGTAGTGGTGGCTCCGGAGCCAGTGGTGGTGCCGTTCTGACCGGTGTTTCCAGAGCCGGTGTTCTCGATGCCTGTGTTCTCGATGCCGGTGTTTCCAGAGTCAGAGGTAAGGGTTTCGCCTGTGCCTGAGTTCCCAACGAAGGAGAGATCACCAGTGCTTGTGCCAGTAGAGAGATCGGTGGGAACGGTAGTAGTGGGTGGAATATAGGTCGTAGTCGAGGCTGAACCTGAGTTGCCGCTGTTACCTGAGTTGCCAGTGTTGCTGGAATTATTGGTATTGACGCTATTACTGGAGACGCGGGTCGTGGGGGCGGTGCTGTTGTTTGAGTTCGTGGCGGGAGTGAAGCTTGGTTGAAATGCCGGTGTGTTCGATACCGTGCGATTCGAGGAGGTATTTACAGAGGCAAAGCTACTGGTGGTGTTAGAGGGAGCCACCGAAGCCGTAGGGGCGGCGACGCGCCTGACCACGGGGCGGCGCACGGCGGGCGCAGAGGGCGTATTACGTCCTGTGTTTCCACCAGAGCGCACCCCTCCATTACGGTTGTTGGAGTTTTGTTGGGGTGCTTGGTTTTGGCGCATTTGGCGGATGCGTTGTGCGTTAGCCCCCCCTTGGCTCGGAGGTCCACTAGAGACGCGCCCTCCTGGGCCAGTGGTGGGGGGAGGGTTGTTCGCGCGGTTTCCTTGCTGGGACATGGGTAGGTGCTGCGGACGGGGCGAGGCGGCGATGATTTGCTCGTCATAGGTGACCCAACTGGTGGTGCCGTTGTGTGAAATTTGCACCTTACTGTCCTTGTAGTTAAACCCCTTGGCTTTCTCTACTTTGAGCACCTTCAGTTCTTGCTCCTTGCCCGTCATGTTCTGTCCGTTGGTGCTTACCCGGCGGCGATCCTTGCGGTCTGCCTTATTAATCAGGGTGACGGTGTAGTTCCCATCGGAGTGGTTCATGATGCCCGCCAGCGACCACTGTGAGGGGGGCGCTTGTTGGGTCTCTGTCACGGGTCTGGTGGTGAAGGGAGAGTTATTCCATAGAGCCTGGTATTGAGATAAGCTGCGCTTTTTCGGGGGAGCGGCAGATACGCATATCACCAGGAGAAAGAGGGTGAGGAGGCTGAGGAGAGGGTGCATCATAGGAGTATACCTTAGTTAGTGGCAGGAACGAACCATTTTTCGACTACGACCTTCGCTTCGAGCTTAGTGTCGTCGGATTTGTTTGGGTAGAGGCGCAGGAAGGTGACGCGCTGAAAGCGCTCTGGGGAGTCTAGGCTAAAGATCCAGTTATAGAAGCTCTTCTCCGTCCCCATCACAAGCAGATCCATGCGTGCGCGGTGGTAGAAGCTGCCCTCAGGCGTGACCGCAGGGAGGAGGCTCTGGGACTTTACCTCTAGGCCGTTGCGCTGCGCCATGCTCTCGCAGAGGTTCTGGAGCTGGCTCTGTGCATCCTGCTGTGAGATGGCATCAGGTTCATGTTGGGCGAGCCACTTTTGCTCGTCGGCGATGAGGTCTTGGGTCTCACGAATGACTTGCGCGGTCTGGATCTGCTGCTGAGCACTGGCTAAGCGCGATGTCGCCTCGGTGTAGCGAGGTTGATAGACCACGCGATAGATGATGAGCACTCCGGCAAGGAGGGCGATGACGAGCAGGGCGCTCAAGAGAGATTTTTCTCGTTGGGTCATAGAGAGAGGAGGGGATGGGTGAAGGGGCAGGGTGAGTGAGCTTACAGTTGTTCCGCTTGGTAGAGGAACTTCCACCCGTTCTGTGACTTTGTGGGGGCTTGGTTCCGCCACTTTAGATGTTGGAAGGCAGGGTACTTTTGAAGCCGCTCGTCGAACTTGAGCGCTAGGTTTGTGTCTGGTGCCTCGCCCTCGATCGTGATAGATAGCGTGGTCGGCAGGGCCTCG
>CAYWAG010000219.1:0-3986 GCA_964455925.1 uncultured Verrucomicrobiales bacterium
ATTAACCACTATCACAGTCCACAAAAAATGTCGGGTAGTGTGACTGGGATTAGACAAGCAGAGGGGGGAGATACGCTATAGGAGGAAAGGGAACCCCGCTTGCGCTCTGTGGTGCTGGTCGGTGTTTTCGCTTCAACAATTCCGCACACACATTGATCTATGTCAGCCGTTACCTTATCCCCCGATGACAACACTCTCAGTTGGAGAGCTTGGTTAGAGGAGCATGGAGCGAAGTTCTTACTCTTCGCTCGTCAGCAAACCCGCAGTGAACAAGACGCAGAAGATATCTTTCAGAACGCGCTAGTAAAGCTGGCTAAGAAGGTGAACGAAGGGATCTTTACCGGAGGGCAGGAGGCATGGCCACCGTATCTCTATACTCAGATCCGTCGCGAAGCCATCGACCTGGGCCGTAAGGTGGATCGTCGTGACCGCCGTGAGCAAACAGTAGTGGCAGATCAGGTAAACCTAAACAGCACTCTGAGTGACCCATGGTTCGATAGCCCCGCAGACCTCCAGGAGCGTGCCGGTATCTTACAGTCCGCTCTGCAGGAACTCCCAGAGAAGTTCTCTGAGGTCGTTGTCATGAAGATCTGGGGTGACCGCACCTTTGCCGAGATCGGAGAGGCGCTGGATATCTCTATTAACACCGCTGCCTCGCGTTACCGTTACGGGCTAGAGGCGCTGAAGAAACGGCTCGCTCCAGAGCGTAAGCTGGGCGAACTCTAAGCCGCCCTCAAGCCTCCTCACCTCCCCCCCACAACAATAAGCTCTCATCCCTTGAATGATGACAGACCCTAAGAATAATCCTACTCCCACCGATATGTCCCCAGCAGACCCTCTCTCTGACGAGTTAGCAGCGGTGGAGCGTGCGCTAGCGCAACATACCCCTGCCGCGCTCAGTGCACGGGTCTTACAGGATGCGGAGCTCGCGCTGTTTAGCGCAGAGCTATCCACTATCAGTCCTGCAGCCCTGAAGCCTGCGATCCTAGAGCGGGCAGAGCTCGAACTCTTTGGTGCCTCGCTCGTGCAGCATCGCCCCTCCCCACTAAAGGAGGAGCATCTGGAGGCGTTTGATGATGCCCAGATCGAGGCGGAGCTCGCGCAGCTACACCCCGCGCGACTAGATCGCTCATATTTAGACATGCTAGCGCAGATCCCGGCAGAGGTTGCTCTCGCGGCCCTGCCTCCCGCTCCGCTTTCCCCAGAGATGCTCGACCGCCTGTCCGCTACACTAGAAGCAGCGGAGGACGCCCCCGCACTAGAGCCGAACGTGATTCCGTTTCCCCAGCAGGAACCTGCTGATAAGCGGAACTGGCGTTGGATGGCATCGGCAGCAGCGGTCGCAGTGATCGGGGTCTTCTGTGGACTGATGATTAAGCCTGGGCAGCAGTTCAACGGCTCATCTAGCTTTGTCGCGAGTAGTGCTAGTGATGAGCCACTGAGCCATAACTTACTGAATGTTAGCACGGAGTCCACCGTCCTGCAGGCGCAGGACCAAGGGATCGTGCCTTACAAGGACTCTGACAGCGTGAAATACCGCGCTATGCGCGTCGTAGAGATCGAGACCCGCACGATGAAGGATCAGCACGGCAACACGATCGAAGTCAATCGCCCCGTACAAAAGACGATCCTCGTCCCCGTAGAGGCAGATTAATACACCCCGCTTACGAGTAACTATTCAGGAGCCAGTGGGTTTTACCATCCTAAGAGCTTACGTGCCGTGAAGAGGGCTGCTCCTGTGAGGATGAGGAGGGCGGCACCGCCGATGAGATAGTCTGCGAGGACGAGGCGGGGGCGCTGCACGGTATCGGAGCGGCGGAACCCGAGGTAACCATAGGCTATGCCTGCGAGGAGACCGCCAATGTGTGCAGCATTATCAATAAACTGGTAGCCCAGTAAGCCTATGACGCCGGTGAGTACGATGCCCGCGATGAGACGGCGTCGTGCCGGGCGGGGCGCTAGGCGTGGATGCAGTAGCTCAAAGACGAGGAGAAACCCCATGAGACCCATGAGCCCGCCAGAGGCACCAACGGCGGATTTACCCATCGGGAGGAAGTAATAGGAGGCGTATGCCCCGGCGATGATGGAGATGAGGTAGCAGAGCAGCAGGTTTGGCCACTTAGTAAGCACCTCGACACGGCGTCCGATATACCACAGGGCAGAGGCGTTCATAAAGAGGTGTACCCAGTTTCCGTGCAGAAAGGGAGCCGTCCAGATACGCCAGCCTTCGCCTGCGAGGATCGCGCCTTTGTTCAGACCTGCTAGCTGGACGGTGTCGTTAAAACCACTGCGTAGTGGGGTAAGGATGGGGGAGAGAAACTGAAGGGCGCTCAGTAGAATGATGATGGCGAGGAGCCCCTTAGTAAAGTACCCCGGCTGCTTCTCTGTCCAGTAGTCAAACCGAATGTCACGGGCTTCCTCGGCGAGGGTCTCCTTACTCAGCTTACGTGCTGTGCGGAGAGCTTTGTAGGCTTGGTAGTAGGGCACAAGGGCAAACATGAGGTAGACCACGATGGCGATCCCTAGCGTTCCACTACGGTGCACTGCACCGCCGAGCTTGCCGTATTCGATGATCCCTATGCCCGTTATCACCGCCGCCCCAACGACTGCCTTATAGCGAGTAGAGCGGAGGTCGTCCTGCGCCTCTGCCATGCGTATGGGCTGGAGGCTGGGTAGGAGGTCAGGGCATTCCTCGATCAAGATGAGTGTCTCGCTCTCTGGAGTCCACACATGCTGAATAGAGCGGGCTTGCTGGTGCTTTAGGATCGCCTCTGCGAGGGAGGAGGCGGTGGGATACCCGTGCGCCTCTTCCTGAAGGATAAATCCGTAGGGGGATTGGGCGGGCTTAAGGCGGAGTGTGCTCTGACGTAGCCAGATCGGGCGATCCGCTGGGGTCGTGGACGGATCTGGCTGGCTTCCCTTCATGCGCATAGAGTTCATAAAAAAAGGGAAGCGATGAATCGCTTCCCTCTTGTGTTTTTTTCTGCTTTCGCGGAGCGCTTATTCCGTGATTGCGCCTTTGATGGCGTCCACTGCTTTCGTCGCGGTGTCCTTAGTGGCTCCAGCGGCTTCCTTTACGCCCTCGGTGGTGGCGGTGCCAGCATCTTTGGCGGTGTCAACGGCCTTGGCGGCAGTCTCTTTTACCGCATTGGTAGCTGCTTTGGCGCCTTCTGTAGCGGCGGCACCAGCGTCCTTAGCGGTGTCAACGGCTTTGGAGGCGGCTTCTTTTGCGCCCTCAGTGGCAGCGGCACCTGCATCCTTAGCGGTTTCTACTGCCTTGGTCGCGGTTTCCTTAACCGCGTCAGCGGCGTCTTTCACGCCTTCGGTGGCAGCGTTACCTGCGTTCTTGGCTGTGTCTAGGATGCCTGCTGCGGCGTCCTTGACCTCAGATATAGTAGCTTCTTGCGCAGCTTCGAGCTGTGCGGAGAGATCATCAGCTGCTATGCCTTTGGCTGCGGTAGCGGCGAGCTCTTGCTCTGCTTTCTCCAGCTGCTCAGCAGGAGTGAGGGCGGTTTCCTCCGTAGTAGGGGTAGTCGCGATCTCCTTGTTCGTGTTCTTCTTAGTCTGCAGGATAGCGAGTAAGAGCGTGGAACCAATAAAGATAATGCCGAGCCAGACGGTCGCTTTTTGGAGCACGCTGGTGGTCTGTGCACCGAACATTTGGTCGGTCATTCCACCACCAAAGGCTGCGCCTAATCCCTCGTTCTTAGGGCGTTGCATGAGGACCACTAGGATCAATAAGATCGCGCAAACAACGAGCACGAGCGTTACCAGTGGAGTTAAAATGTTGAGAATGCCAGCTAGGATAATCATCGGACAAAAACTTTGAGCCGACAAGGTCTAAAATGTAAAGCGAAATATCAGAAAGAAGCAGATTTTCTGCAGGGCTACTGCGCTTTGAGTAGTAGAGCGTCGAACCAAGAGCATCATGCACTCCGTATTTAACGATTCAGCGGTTCCTGTTGCCAAAGTGAGGTCGCCCTGGC
>CAYWAG010000220.1:0-3963 GCA_964455925.1 uncultured Verrucomicrobiales bacterium
ATACTCTTTCAGACGGGGCAGTGCTTTACCACGGACCCTGTAGGCTGCGAGAATGCGGTGGCAGAGGAGCTAGGCTGTAATATGATGGAGGCCCGGGTGCTGATCCTGGGGGCAGCGGGGGGCGCGGGGGCTGCCGTGGCGCAACATCTGGCGCGTGACAGTAGTGGGCAGATCGTGCTCTATAATCGCACGCGGGAGAAGCTGGCTGCCGTGGTCGATAAGATGTCGGCAGCTGGTCACTGGGATCCACAGCGCATGAGGCTCTGCGGGGCGGGGGAGCTGCCAGATCCCGCCTCAGTGGACCTAGTGATTAATGCGACCTCTCTGGGGTTAAAGCCTGATCAACCGTCACCGCTCCCCGATGGCTGGCTGACGGCACAGCATCGGGTGTATGATATGACCTATGGCTGCGAGAACGCGCTGGCACATCAGTGTTCGCAGGTCGGGGCGCAGTATGCCGATGGGATGTCGATGCTCCGTCACCAAGGGGCGGCGGCGTTTAAGCTGTGGTTCCCGGGGACAGACCCGCTCCCTCTGATGGGGAGATAAGTTACGTTCATCTACGGTTATTCGGCCAACTGAAAGCGGATGGGTGAGCCCGCAGGGAGCTGTGCGAGGCGGTGTAGATCTTCTGTTACGATGTGGGCGATCTTAGGGTAGCCCCCGATGCATTGGGCATCTGCCATCAGGATCAGTGGTGCCCCGGCGTTAGTGACCTGGATGGTGCCTGGGCAGGCACCTTCGCTACTGAGCTCCTGTGAGGGGGCGACCCGATCTAATGAGGCCCCCGCTAGGCGATACCCTACCCGGTTTTGGGCGCTGGTGACGGTGTAGGGGGATGTGAGGAGATACTGGTGTGCGGATGTGGGAAACCAGTCCCATTGGGCACCGCGCTGAATGCGGACAGGGGCACTGCGGAGCGTGTGCCCCCCCGGTCTATGCTCCCACGCCAGACCTTGCCCGTCAGGGGGGGCGGCTGGCTGGTCCTGGTGGTGGGATGGAGTGTATGAGAGCTCCTCCCCTACCTGCAGTGGCTGCCCTGTGCCGTGATGCCCACCGAGCTGTAGGTGCGGATGCGTAGAGACACTGCCGTAGAGAGCCGTGCTCTCCCAGCCGCCTTTGATCGCGATATAGCCCCACAGCCCAGCGGATAGTGCCCCGCAGTCCACCTCGTCCCCAGCCGCTACCTGGATCACGCTCCAGGGGGAGCGGCGACACCCATTATGCAGAGGCATGAGATGCCCCGCCACGATGATGGAGGTAGGCGCAGAGAACCGCAGGCACACGCCTACATGGCTAAACTCTAGCACAGGGGCTGCGGGGTGATTACCGAGAAAGGTGTTGATACGCTTGACCGCTGGCGCATCCATCGCGCCTCCATGAGGGAACCCCTGTGAGCGGTACTGCTGTCTCCCTAGGTCCTGGATCGTGGTCAGCCCCCCGACCCGCAGGGCGCGTGCGCTGCCTGCGGAGGCGGAGTCTGGCGTAGGGGGCGCGTGGGGGCGTATATGTGTCTGCAGATCCGTAAACTCCGTGCTAGAGATCGGCCGGAACTGGACCCGATGCCCGACCTGCAGTAATGAAGGCAAGCTGGCGGTGAGGTCGGTCAGTGGGTGAGGGCAACGCCCGATCAGGTTCCACCCTCCAGCGGAGGCACTGGGGTAAATGCCTGTTTGGTCATGCGCAATCCCTACGGCCCCAGCGGGCACCCTCGTGCGCGGAGTAGCGAGGCGCGGGTGGTGCAGCGCCGGCGGCAGCCCCTGCAGAAACCCAAACCCAGGACTAAACCCTAATCCAGCTACCAGATAGGTGGGGCTGGTGTGGTGCTCCACGAGTTTCGTGGGCGTCAGCCCGCGCGCCTGACAGAGCGTCTCTAAGTCCGGCGCGTATTCCGCATCATAGCAGACCGGTAGCACATGGCAGGGCAGATCCTCTAGCGACGGGGAGGGGAGAGCAGGATCAACAATCTGGCTGATCCGCGCCGCGAGGGAGGCATAATCCCAGGTAGAGGGGCAGTAGAAGAGGGTGAGAGAGCAGTAGCAGGGCAGCATCTCTGTGATCCCAGGGAGTGCGGCGGCCTCCAGCTGCCACTGCCAGCCGATAACCATGAGTAAGGCGTCCTGTCGCCTAGGAGCCTGCAGGATGAGGGCACGATCACCAAGGGGCACGATGTTCATACCTCATGCCTATAATAAACTGTAGGGGGAGACCAATGTTTTCTGCCCTGATCCGTGGTAATGAGTAATGTGGGCAATGCGGGTGAATTTTTTTGTTTTCGTCTCGCCTAATGGCGCGGTGAGTGCGATACCGCTCCTTTCTTGTTATGAAGCTATTTTCTACATTACGCCTATCATTATTTTTGCTGGTTTTAAGTATATTCCCGAGTTGCACTGCCCCGATTGGAGGCGGGTATGCTGGCGGAGGAACGATTAATGGTGTGCCTGAGTTTCCGCGTGAGTTTCGTGGGGCTTGGTCTGCCTGTGTCTATAACATTGACTGGCCTAGCTCCCGTGGGCTAAGCGCGAGCACGCAGAAAGGACAACTCATCAGCATCCTGAATAAGATGCAGTCCATGAACATGAACGCGCTCATCTTTCAGGTGCGCCCTCATGCCGATAGTGTGTACCGCTCGAACATTGAACCCTGGAGCCATTGGCTCAGCGGCACCATGGGACGTTCCCCAGGGTATGATCCCTTAGAGTTCTGTATCCAGCAGGCCCATGCTCGCGGGATAGAGGTTCATGCTTGGTTTAACCCATTCCGCGCCCTGTCTAACGCCTCACAGGCGACCTCTAGTAACCACATTACACGCACTAAGCCATACCTCATTAAGCGCTACGCGAACTATAAGTGGATGGATATCTCTAAGAGCGAGTCCCGCAACATCGCGCAGAACGTCATCCTAGATGTGGTAAACCGCTATGACATCGATGGCGTCCACCTGGATGACTACTTCTACCCCTACCCTAAGAAGGGATACGGCAGCTTCCCCGACGGGAAGACGCCTGCACAGCGCCGATCCTATGTGGATAGCTTTGTAAAGGGGCTCTACAAAGGCGTGAAATCTCGCAAGCCTTGGGTGCGCGTGGGGATCTCTCCGTTCGGGATCTGGCGTCCTAACGTGCCTGCCGGGATCGAGGCAAATGTCGATGCTTACCAAGACCTCGCCGCCGATTCTCGCAAGTGGCTCGCTAACGGATGGGTGGATTACATGATGCCTCAGCTCTATTGGCGGGATTACCCTGCAAAGCAGAGCTACTCCGCACTCCTAAGCTGGTGGCGCGCCCAAGGCTCACGCCCCGTATGGCCAGGCATCGCTACCTCCCGGATCAACAGCAGCGACGACCCCGGGCGTCCCGCCTCTGAGATCACACGCCAAGTCGCGCTCTCCCGCCAGATCGGGCGTAACTGGAACGGCCATGCGCACTGGAGCGTAAAGGCGCTCATGCAGAATCGTGGCGGTGTCTCTAGTGCTCTCAGCCGCTCTGCATACGGCACACCCGCGCTCGTCCCCCCCATGCCATGGCTCTATAGTAAGGCCCCAGCGGCTCCCACCTCAGTCTATCGCAGAGGCTCCTCTGTGAGCTGGTCCACTAGCGGTGCTAGCCGGGTCGCGATCCAGGTATACCGTGCCGGACAATGGCTCCCCTATAAGGTGCTGCCTGCCTATAAGGGCTCGGTCAGCCTCCCTGCAGGAGTCACCGCCGTCGCGGTCAGAACAGTAGACCGTTATGGAAACACTTCTATCCCCGTCGTAAACTAAGGGGTGGGGTGATGTAACGATTCAGGTGGTTATGCAGATAGAGTGCCGCCCCCTATGAGAAGCGAATAATAGAGATTTACAACTTCATCCAAAACATCTAAAATGGATGAAATTCAGTGAGTGCGATGACAACGATTTCAGCAATTGATGCCAAGCAGAGCTTTGGCAAGGTGATGGATGAAGCCTTACAGCATCCCGTC
>CAYWAG010000221.1:0-3951 GCA_964455925.1 uncultured Verrucomicrobiales bacterium
TGCGCCAAACCTACAGCAGGCCGACACAGAAACCCCACACCTCAAGGCGGTATGAGCAACCAGATCAGTCAAGAGGTCTATGAATACTACCTCTTCCTGGACTCCATCGAGAGGCAAGGGATCGCCCTTCACGCGATTTGCTACACCGAGAAGTTTAGCTTAACCGATGACGGAGGTTTGTCTCTCATTGCTAAAGGGCTAAAGCATTCACTCAAGCGAGCGTTTCAAATCATTAATGCCTACGCCATGAAATATGAGCAAGCCGGCAAGGAAGAGCTCGCCCAAAGGGTGAAGGATGACTTTGTATCAGGCGCATCCAACCTACAATTTGCGAGAGCTTGCATTCATCATGGCGACTTCCTACTCCGGGAGCGCAACAAAGCGATTGCCAAAACGATCAAGGGTTTTTCTGAGTTGCCAGCGGGAACTGATTTTAGCGGAAGGCATATTAGTCAGTTCATCCATGATATTTTGCGTAATGACACCCACGAGGGGATTAGTGAGATATTGGCCAAGCATCCAAAGGCGAGGTTAAGAATGACAGAATCCCCAGAAGGGATTAAGAACCTCTCTCAGCTTCTCGACATAGGCACGCAATCGACACTTGAGCATACCCTTAAGGAATTATCAAGTGACCCTGAATCAATCCCAAATAAAGACCCTCTTCACAAAGCGCGCATGTGCTGGATAAGTCACCAGCTATGGCGCATGTCTAACTCTGCAAGAACAAGCTTTATGGGCTTAACTAAAAGGCAGAACGATAGGCTTAAAGACGCCAAAGAAGATGCCTTGTTTACCCTTTCCCCTCCTGAGATAACCACATGCGATGAGTATCACGACACCCAAGGGATAAAAAAATTCAGAGTTGCCATGAACCCAAACGAGCTTCCAGTTCCTGATTTGACATTGATTAGAGTGTGAAGAAAAAAGTTGCCCCCTACTTTGAAACTCATAGGGGGCAGTGCGTCAGTTGCGAGCGTGTGCAACTTTGGCGAGGCTATAGCCATCATGAGCAATAAAGCCCATCCAACCGCAAAGAGTGATCCACGAGAAAAGCAACTCGTAGGAATCAAGACCGTCCTTCAAATGGTATTCCCAGATGAAGAGACCCGCCCAGGCACCCGCACTTTCCTTGACTGGAGAAGCAAGCGATACTTCCCCTATCACAAGATTGGAGGGCGAGTGTTCTACGACCCAGAGCAAGTGAGACGCGCCCTCGACAAGCGGTTTGAAATCAAGGCTATCTGAGAAATGAAAGAGAGCCACAACCCCAAGGCCGTGACTCCCAAGAATCTTGGTGGCGAAACTAAAATTCTTGATGACAGCCTACAGCAGGAGACCGAGCCAGAGCAAGTGAAATTGCCCCGACGAGGAACAAAGGTCAGAACTTGCCTAGAGATTCTTACCCGCGCTAAAGGAGAGTGCGTGAGCATTTGGCACATTGCCCAAGAATGTAAGAGCACATGCGCCCATAATCTCGTCAATAGCATTGGCAAGTATGGAGCCGTTACCACGAATACGCAGTGGTATGAAGACGGGATCCGGCACTCCTGCCACCAGCTAGAGAACTGGGAGGACTTCACCGACTTACTGGAAGGGGGCGCAGATGCTTAGTGACCCGACCACTTTGGCAATACTCGCCCTGATCATCCTTCAGCTTCACTTTACGCTATGAGTAAGCGACCTCACAACCGCCCGATAACAATCGGAGACCGCGGCCACTTCCAAGGGGTAGAAGTTTCTCTTAGTGCCGGCACTAGGAAGAGACGCAGGCAAAGCAAGACATCACCAGCGGGAACACTATACGGCCAGCCCATCAAGAGCATTGCCACCAGTAAACTAGAGAAAGCCCTTACCCGGCCCGAACTCACTACCAAAGAGACCCGCCGAGTAAAGGCGGAGCTAAAGCGCAGAGCCAAGTAGTAACCACCTGCTTTTATTCCCCTTTTGCGGTGGGGGGCATTCCACCGCTTTTACCCACCCATTTTTTAGAAATGAAACTCACCTATTTACCAAAGCTAAACCTAGCGCAGACAGCGCAGATAATGACGGCTTTCCTTTCGGCTGGCGCGTTCATCCTTTCCCTCGACAACCTCATGACATTCTCAGAGGCGCACGGCATCCCCACGGCTTTATGCTGGCTTTGGGCGATCACCATTGACCTTGCCATATTGATCTTTGGTCTAGCCCGAATCTCCGACCGACTCAAAGGCGAAGGCGCAACGCTTAACACCGCTTTCTTCTGGACTGCTACCGCTTGCAGTATAGGGGCGAACGTAGCTGACTCAGTGACGGCCTCAGATTGGCTCTCAGTCTTCACCCATGCCGTTCCCCCTCTCTTCCTATGTGGATGCCTAGAGTCCCTACTACAACGCCTAGAGCGCGATTTTAACGCCCCAGACAAAGCCAAGGGTAACTCCCCCATTGGTAAGACGATCACCGAGGAGCAACAAGCCCAGATTCTACGCCTAAAGCAAGACGGCCTCACACAGAAAGCCATTGCCCAGAGAGTAGGTGTAAGCGTCCCCACAGTTGCCAGCTACATCAAGAAAGCGGGGGAGGTAAAATCATGAACCACCGCCAGCAAAGACACATAGGCTTGCAGGAGCTAAGAGCATTCTTCACCGAACCTGAAGCCCTGTCCAAGTGGAGCGAAGAAGTAACGGCCATTCAATGCGAGCTTGAAGACTCCGCCCCAAACATTCCCGACTTCCTCTTTACGGACGAGTCCCGGAGCCGAGAGTTCCCTTATGTCACCGCCTCATGGATAGGCTCGACCTATAAGCGCGTCACCGAGGGAGATTGCCTCTTCACAAGGAAAGGTAGAAAGACCGCCCTAGTGCTTCCAGTGCCGGTAATGATCGACCTCATGGAGCAATACCTATTGACCGCTCACGCAGACCAAGAGCGAGAGGGCGTAATGAATAAGCTAGAGAGTCACAGAGCTCTTTTAGAGGAAGAGCCAAATGCCCTCGTAACCCTTTAACCTCAACCCTACGTGGAACGTCCAACCCGTCCACCTCTCCCCCCCTCACATGAAAGCGGACACACTTATAATCGTGGTTCCCTCATGCCTAACCCCAGACAGTGAACTTCTAGCGGGGATCTCCAAGAGGCCAGAGCGCAGGAACAAAGCCGCTCACCTCCTCAGCTACCTCCATACGGGACGATACGACGAACAAAGGAATCGCCCTTACGTTCCTGTAAGTTCTGCCAGGTGCGAGAAGCTTTACACCCCATTGGCTTACAAGACTATCCGCCCCTACCTCTTATAACATGGGATAGCTGAGACTGATAACGATTACCGCAGAAGCACCGAGAACAAAAAGGGATACTGCAAGGGCTGGCGTATCTCCTCCGAGTTACAGCAAGACTCCATCATATGCGAGGTGAAGGACAAGAACCTAGTAAAAGCCCTGACTTCATTCCGGAAGAAGAGCGTGAAGGCATACACCGGCACTATCAAGCAGATGGAAAAAGACCTCAGAAAAATCAGCCTGCCGAGCGATTTCAACCTTGAGCACTTCTTAGCGAGTCTCCCCCAGACCCTTACCCCTCATGCGGTGGCGTGCCTTATGAATGCGGTGATGAAGATTCAAGATGCTAATTGTCCTATACATAACACGATCAAGCAGGGGCAGTGGGGGCGATACTTTCATAAGGTCAACAACACGTCCAAGCTGGTTCGCCCTCACCTCCTACTTGGCGGAGAGTCGACAAGCGAAGTGGACGTGAGCAACTGCCAGCCCTTGCTCATGGCGTGCCTGCTTAGAAACGCGCGTATGATTGCCTCATGTAGCGCAGGATTCTTTTATGAAGACCTTATGGAAGCCTCCCCCGTCCCCATGACCAGAGACCAAATGAAAGTGGCGGTGCTGACTGACGTAATCGCCAAGGCTCCCAAGCAAGGCTTTGAATACTGGCATGGAAAACCCGCTGATGTAGCATTCC
>CAYWAG010000222.1:0-3944 GCA_964455925.1 uncultured Verrucomicrobiales bacterium
ATTATCCCTTATAGTCTTGGATGAATGCCACGTCCTTGAGCCTCTTTTCTACGGCGGCGGCGATCATAAAGTCGGAACGCTCCCCCCTTGTAATAGTATACCTTCTGGCGTTCATGCCCAAGATGGGCATGCCACGGTTACTGCCGTAATGTGAGTTATAAGAACTGCGCGAGCTGTGCGGGAAACTGGCGTAAGCTCTCTAGCTGGGCTTCTGCAGGGCTAAAGTCACAAACTGTTGTGATACGGTTTGGGACGGCGACGACGGGCATACCGGCAGTGTGGGCAGCGGTGAGTCCGTTGACAGAGTCTTCTACCACGAGGCAGGCCTCGGGGGGGAGAGCGAGGAGGTCTGCGCCCTTAAGGAAGAGATCGGGGGCGGGCTTAATTGCGGGGGCATCACCCCGGCAGACGACGTGCTCAAAGTAGTGGGTGATGCCATGGTGCGCGAGCCATCCGTCGACCCACTCGTGACTGGAGCTAGAGACCACCGCGAGCCTCAGCCCCGCGGACTGCACCGCCTCTAGTGCCTGAATCACGCCTGGAAAGAGCGGTTGCTCTGCCATACGGGCGCGGATGCGCTTATTCCGCGCTGCCCTTAGGGTCTCCCAGTCATAGGTCTTGCCCGTGAGCTCCTCCAGGTACGTTTGCGGAGACCACGCCTCATAGCTACTCCCGATGCACTTAGCATACTCCTCCAGCGGGAGTTCCTGCCCCTCATCATGAAAGATGCGCTGCACCTCCTCATAAATCACCCACTCCGTATCCATCATGGTGCCATCAAAGTCGAACAGCACGGCTTGTATCTTACTCATACCTCCTCTGTGCCCTAGGTCGGCATAAAGAACAACCATGAACTGAAGACACCTGCAGGAAATAGTGAGGCAATGAGGAATGGCGCTAACTTAACGGTGTTTTCGAGGGGATTTTGAACCACAGAGACTCAGAGGCACAGAGGGCTTAATTGAACAATTATGATTCTAATACATCGAAATATTGCATTCACATTTAAATATAAAACTCAAAACTAACAAAAAACACTCTCTACGCCTCCGCACCTTTGCCTAGGGGCTATCCTTCGTATTGAGGTTCAAAAATCGAGTCTATATTCGCTTAAGTCAGCACCATTCGGGACAATGAGCCTGAGCGAGGTAAAGGGAGAATCTGGTCTACAGAAAAAAATCACGAAACTGGTCACAAAAGCTCGCGGGAGTTCCAATTAGGGGGGAATATGACTGCTAAAGCCAGAATACCCGTGGAGAACAGCCCACTAACCGCCAGCGCCCTCCGGGATGCGCGCCAAAAGATCATCCCTATCACCTCCCTCCGCACCGCACAGGAGCAGCGAGAGGAGTTCACCTCTCTGCTCACTGCCCAGCATCGCGACTTGCTCGTCTATGCTCGTGCCATTGTGTTTGATACCGAGCAGGCACGGGACCTGGTGCAAGAGTCCTGCCTAACAGCGTGGGCGAACTATGGAACGTATGACCCCGATCGCGCCGACTTTGGCGCCTGGGTGCGTGGCATCCTCCGTAATAAGGCCCGTGACTGGAGTAAGTCAAAGCGTGGTGGGCAGCGCCCTGAGGTCTCTATCGATGCCGCCCACCTGGACTTCCTAGACCACAGCCTAGCCCCCCTAGTGTCTCACGCACGCCCATGGACGGAGCGCCTGCGCACCTGCCTGGATAAGCTCCCGCAGGAACTCCGTGAGCCCATCCTACTAACATACTACCAGGGCCACAGTGGCCAAGAAGCCAGCGAGAACATCGGCATCCGTCATGCCACCCTCCGCAAGCGGCTCAGCCGTGCCCGCACCGCCCTCTACACCTGCATCGTTAAGTAGCAGCCCCTCCTCCCTCCCTATTCATTCAGTCCCCTCATCCCATTATGAACGATTTCCCACAGACCTCCCAAGACCGCCTCATGCACGCCGCCCTCTCTGAGGATGCGCGCCTGCCAGACTCCGCCCCAGACCAAGACCTCCTGGACTCCATCCTAGACCAGATCGATACCCCGCCCTCCGCTGCAGCTCCTAATCGTCGCCGCATGGTGATCCTCGCTACCAGCACGGCGGCGGCTTGTGTCATAGGGATGCTCGGCTTAGGCGGTCTATTCACGCAAGACGCCTCCAGTCCTTACCGAGAAGCAGAGCAACCCTTCGTTTCTTACCAAGCTCCCCCAGTAGCTGTCAGCGAAGCTCCCCTCGTCGGGAAGCTTGAGCGTCAATCACCCGTCCCCCCTGCCGCATCTGCACCGATAGCAGACGTCATTACCACAACCGCACCTACCGCGATCTCCATTCCACTTACTCAAGCCGTCACCTCAGTTGAGGCTCCTAACTTTGGCTCTACTGACGACTTCGCAATGGGGTTTGGGGTCGGCTCCAACGTGGAGCTAACGGAGACCATATCACGATCCGAGGTCTCCCTTCCACCGTCCACCGCACGTTATAACACGCTCATTGACCCAGGCTTCCTCTCGCCGCTCACTAGCCCGCTGTCCACCTTCTCGGTCGATACGGATCGCGCTAGCTATACCCAGCTCAGAAGCGCCATTAACCACGGGCGCCCCATCGCCCCCGATAGCGTGCGTATCGAGGAGATCGTGAATGCCTTTGACTACGCCTACCCCACCCCCACCGGAGAGCACCCGTTCTCCGTACAGGTAGAGACTGCCAGCTGCCCATGGAACGCAGAGAACCGCCTAGTGAAGATCGGGCTGCAGGGGCGTAAAGTAGAGACCCGTCCCGCGACCAACCTCGTCCTCCTCTGTGATGTCTCTGGCTCCATGGAGGCATCTAACAAGCTCGGCTACCTGCGCGCTAGCTTCATGGAACTGATCGAGAACCTCGATGAGCGAGACACCGTCTCCATCGTCACGTATGCTGGCGCTGAGGGCATCGCCCTGCCGCCTACCCAGGTTACCAGTGAGAACCGTGCGAGCATCTTTACAGCCATCGAGACCCTCTCCTCTGGTGGCGGCACGAATGGGGAAGCAGGCATCCGCCTAGCGTATAAGCTCGCTAACAAGCACTTCCTACCAGAAGGCGTAAACCGCGTCATCCTCGCGACCGACGGCGACTTTAATGTCGGTGCCACCAGCGATGCAGATCTCCTAAAGATCGTCAAAAACAGCGCAGGGAAAGGCACCTTCCTCACGGTTCTAGGGTTTGGGCACAACAACCTGAACGACGGCATGCTGGAGCAGATCACGAACGACGGAAACGGGCAATACTTCTTCATCGACAGCCAGCAAGAAGGGCACCGCGTGTTTGGGCAAGAGCTCACCGGCACCCTCGTCCCTATTGCTAAGGACGTGAAGATCCAGGTCGAGTTTAACCCCGCCCAGGTCGCCGAATACCGCCTTATTGGATATGCGAACCGCCAGCTCCAGGACGAGGACTTTAACAACGACCGCATCGACGCAGGAGAGATCGGATCTGGCCACACCGTCACAGCTCTCTACGAGATCGTCCCCGGCCCCGCTAAACCCTCCATCGATCCACTGAAATACGCCCCCCGCACCGAGGACGCACCAGCCCAGGGGCGTGACCACACAGACCTGCTCAACGTCAAGCTCCGCTATAAGCAGCCAGACGGCACGCAGAGCCAGCTCCTGCAGCACGCCGTCACAGACCTCGGCACGGGTCTCCGTGAGGCTAGTGAGGACTTCCGCTTCGCCTCTGCCGTCGCCATGTTTGGGATGATCCTGCGTGATGCCGACCATATCCATGGTGCCAGCCTCTCAGACGTGCTCGCCCTTGCCGCACCAGTCGCTGGAGATGCGCCCCAACGCCAAGAGTTCCTCGACCTCGTGCGTAAGCAGCAGGCCCGCTAATCCTCAGCTCCACCTCAGCAACCACCGCATCTGTGCCCATCGGCCCGATGCGGTGTTTTTTTGTAACTATTCAGGTAGGGCTGAAGAAGTGGTTAACCGCGAAAATCGCT
>CAYWAG010000223.1:0-3944 GCA_964455925.1 uncultured Verrucomicrobiales bacterium
GTGCGGTGATGGCGCTGACGTCATCGGTAGCACATTTCACACTGATGAGCTTACCTGCGGATTGGGTAGTCTCTTCCTGGATGAGAGGGAGCTTCTGGAGGTCCATCGTGCTGAGTGCGGCGGTCGCTTGGTCTGCCTTTACGTCGATGTCACCGACCTGGAACTTAATGACGGAGCCACCGAGGAAGTCGATCCCGAGGGACTTATCACCACGGATGCCAAGCATTCCGAGTGCGACGACGATGATGCCGATGGAGAGTGGGAAGGCACCCTTACGGAGCCCCATGAAGCCGACGTTCTTCTTAGCAAAGAGTTGGGCGAAGTTGAGGTTCTTAATAAGGCCTGCATCTGCACCCCAGTAGAAGAGGACGCGCGCTACGACGAGAGCGGTGAGGAGGGAGGTGAGGATACCAATGGTAAGGGTGATGGCGAACCCTTTGACGGTGCCTGATCCCAGTGACATGAGGATGAAGGCGATGATGAGGGTGGTGATGTTGGCATCAAAGATAGCGGAGAATGCCTTCTCAAAGGCGAGCTTAATGGCGGTGCCAACGGACTTACCTGCTTCCTTCTCCTCGCGGAGACGCTCGTAAATGAGGACGTTCGCATCCACTGCCACACCAATGGTGAGGATGATACCTGCGATCCCCGGTAGGGTGAAGGTAAAGCCAAACATCGCCATGATCCCGAAGAGGATGAGAATGTTCACAGAGAGACCGATAAGGGCGATGATGCCCGCAAGTCTGTAGTAGAAGAGGATGAAGACGAGCGTGATCGCGAGGCCTACAATACCAGAGATAATCCCTTGGCTGACTGTGGCTTGTCCGAGACGGGCGGAAACCTCACGGGCTTCTTCGATGATGAGCGGGTTCGTGAGCGGGTTCTCTAGGCCGCTAGCGAGCTTGCGACACTCTTCTTGGGAGTCGATGCCGTTGATCACAAAGGTGCGTCCGAGGACGTCACCCAGTTGAGCACTACTGATGACGACACCATCGAGAACACATGCCAATCGATCTTGATTAATGGTCATCTTGCTAGTAGCCTCTCGCATCTTGTCGCCACCTTCACCATCGAGGGTGATAGAGACAACGCCACGTTGCTCAGTCGCGACGCGGGCGCTTTGTACGTTCTTACCAGTAACGATGTAGCGAGTCTTCACGAGGATGTCGAAGGTGACTTCCTCGCCGTCCTCGTTGTTGGTCTTATATTCCTTTAGCTCATAGCCGGGGAAGAGGGTGCCGTTTTTAGCCTGTGGCGCGAGGTAGGCAGACTGTGGGTGGACGGCGCGGATCTCGAGCTTGGCGACTTGCTCTAGGGTTTCGCGCACTTCGTTCGCTTCTTCCTCAGTGACGCCCGGCATCTCTACGATGATGCGGTCTTCGCCTTGGGCTTGGAGCAGGAGGTCCTTTGTGCCACCGCCGCCGAGACGCTTCTCGATGGTCTCCATGGCGGAGACCACTGCCTCACGTGTGATGGGGAGAGGTTCACCGGTTTGGTCATCAATGTTCGGCTGGATGCGGACGGTGTAGGCGGTGCCACCTACGATGTCGATGCCGCCCTTAAGGTTCGGCCCCTTATTAAACCCGGAGGGGAAGAGGGCGAAGACGGCGACGAGCGTGACGAGCAAGCTCAGGACGGTTCCGACATTACGTCGGGACTTATCTTTTTCTAGGAAGACGTAGGCCAGGATCAAGCCAAGCATGGCCAGACCTACGAGGAATACGATGTTTTGCATAATTGTGTTCTAAACGAGATACGGGTGGTGAGAAGCTTACTTCTCCTCGGTGACGACCTCTGCTTCTTGAGCCTTTGCCTCGCCCTTAGGGATGACGGTGGAGATGTTAGAGAGTTCCATGGTGATGAAGACGTCGTTGGCGATGCGGAGGCTACAGGTGCGCTCGCTCTTGTGGTTTACATAACCGTGGATGCCACCATTTGTGACGACCTTGTCGCCCTTTTTGAGCGCGGCGACGCGCTTCTCATGCTCCTTCTTCTGCTTTTGCTGCGGGCGGATAAGCATGAAGTAGAAGAGGATGATCAGCGCGATGGGGAAGAGAAAACCACTGCCGAGGAGGTTCTGCACTGGGCTTCCACCTTCTTGGGCGAGGATCGTTAGTAGTGTGTTCATAGGTGTATGAGGTTGGGGTAGGTGTTGTTATGAGAGTTGCTTGGCGTTATAGCGTGCGATGAAGTCGGTCTTAAATTCGTGGAAGCGGTCTTGCTCGATGGCTTCTCTCGCCTTCATCGTGAGGGTTAAGTAGAAATGTAGATTATGGAAAGAAAGCAACCTTAAAGCAAGAATTTCTCCTGCCTTGAAGAGATGGCGCAAATATGCGCGACTAAATTTAGCTAAATGCGGATGGCAGTCATCGGTGATGGGACGGGCGTCACGGGCGAACTTTTCGTTTTTGATGTTGATGGGACCATCGAGGGTAAAGGCTTGGCCATGACGGGCGCAGCGCGTCGGGTGCACACAGTCAAACATGTCGACCCCGCGCCCGATCATCTCTAGGATCTGCGGTGGGGTGCCTAGCCCCATCGCATAGCGGGGCTTATTATCTGGGAGGAAGGGCACGGCGTTGTCGATCGCGCGGAACATCTCCTGCTCTGGCTCCCCTACAGAGACGCCACCGATGGCGTAACCATCAAAGTCCAGATCCGTAAGCGCGCGCGCCGAGCGCTCACGGAGATCCGCATAGACAGATCCCTGCACGATACCGAACTGGAGCTGGCGCTGCTGCTCTGACTGCGCCTGGGCGGCGCCGCCGGCTGCGGGCTTATGCTGCTGATGCCACTCCTTACAGCGGAGTGCCCAGCGTGTAGTGAGGTCGGTAGAGTCCTCTGCGTATTTGCGGTCACAGGGGTAGGGTGGGCACTCATCATAGAGCATGGCGATGTCTGACCCGAGGGCGGACTGGATCTCCATACTGACCTCCGGGCTGAGCATCATCTTAGACCCATCGAGGTGGTTCTGGAAGGTTACGCCCTCCTCTGAGATTTTGCGCAGCTTAGCGAGCGACCATACCTGGAATCCACCGGAGTCTGTTAAGATGGGCTTATCCCAGCCAGAGAACTGATGTAATCCGCCGAGTTCCTGGATGGTTTCATGCCCCGGTCTGAGCCAGAGGTGATAGGTGTTCCCGAGGATGATCTGTGCTCCTAATTCCTCTACCTCGTTAGGGTGTAGCGTCTTCACCGTGGCCACTGTCCCTACAGGCATAAAGATCGGGGTCTGGATCTTACCATGTGGCGTGGTGAGCTCGCCAGTGCGAGCGTGCGTGTCTGGGTCGTTATGTAAAAGCTGAAACATGAGGCGCGAGATGGAGTGAAGCGCATTCCTCGCCCCGCATCAACTAAAATCCGTAACTATTCAGGTGAGGTGATAGGATATTTTTAACCGCGAATTACACGAATTTTCGCTAATATTTTAAAATTTAAGTATTTTAGAGCTTAGAGAGCACGGATTTGCAACCTCATCTCTGATCACGCTTTCTTCATCTTTCAGTAACTATCCAGGTGAGGTGATAGGGTATATTTTAACCGTGAATCACACAATGACACGCCGCCCTCTACCCCGGGCTTTGGGCTTTCTCCCTTATCGAGGAGACCGTGTTGCGAAGCTTGACGGATTACCCTTGAGTGTAAGGCTCTCGTAATGTGAGTTGTATATGGTCGGCGGTTTTGGTGGTGGCTCCTTGGTGATGGCGGAGGGTGGTGAGGCCGGCGTTGGTGATGGCTGCCCTCTGCGAGGGGGCGGCTAGGAGGGGGAGTATGGTGTCTGCGAGCGTGCGGTGGTCGGGGAGCTGGATGGCTCCGCCGGCGGTGACGACTTGGTCAAAGAGGGGCTGGAAGTTGCGCATGTGGGGGCCGGCGATGAGGAGGCGACCCGCTGCAATGGCCTCAAAGGGGTTTTGCCCGCCCTGTTTCTTAAGCCAGGATTTACC
>CAYWAG010000224.1:0-3932 GCA_964455925.1 uncultured Verrucomicrobiales bacterium
TCGATGACTCAGCGATCCTAAAGGGCCTCAATCTAGAGGTGCCTAAGGGTGAAGTCCACGCGATCATGGGGCCTAACGGTTCTGGTAAGTCCACGCTGTCTAAGGTGATCGCGGGTCACGAGGACTATGAGGTCACTGGTGGGTCGGTCACTCTGGATGGGGTAGATCTCCTGGATATGGAGGTGGATGAGCGCTCTCGTGAGGGTGTTTTCCTAGCCTTCCAATACCCGGCGGAGGTTCCTGGGGTGTCGAACGCGAACTTTATCCGTGCTGCTCTGCAGGCGCGTCTCCCTAAGGGCGAGGAGCTGGATGCAGTGGCTTACTATAAGGATCTCTATGAGAAAATGGACATCCTAGAGATGGATCGTAAGTTTACCGCTCGTGCAGTAAACGAGGGCTTCTCCGGTGGTGAGAAGAAGCGGAACGAGATCCTCCAGATGATGATGCTGGATCCTAAGTTCTGTATCCTCGATGAGACAGACTCCGGCCTGGACATCGATGCTCTTAAGATCGTGGCGCAGGGCGTGAATGCGATGCGTTCTCCTGACCGTGGTTTCCTCGTTATTACCCACTACCAGCGTCTGCTAGACTACATTAAGCCAGATGTGGTGCATGTCCTCTCTGAGGGGCAGATCGTGAAGACTGGCGGCCCTGAGCTTGCCCATGAGCTAGAGGCTAGCGGGTATGACTTCCTCAAAGAACCTGCACTTGCGTAACCCCCCTCCCCCATTATGTCTGATTACACAGAAAACGACTCTGCGGTGCTCGATGACGAGACCAAGGATGCGATCGATATCGACCGCTCGGTAGGGGATTTCTCCTTCCCTGAGAACCATAAGTATGATGCGGGCTACGGCCTGTCTAAGGATACCGTGGACTACATCTCCGGCGTGAAGAAGGAGAAGGACTGGATCCGTGAGTTCCGCCATAAGGCGCTGGAGGTGTTCGAGAGTAAGCCGATGCCGACGAACTGGGCGACGGATGATCTCAACAACATCGACTTTGATAAGATCCGTTATTATCTCTCTGATGGCCAAGCTCCTAAGCGTAGCTGGGATGATGTTCCGCCAGAGGTCCTGGAGACGTTCGAGCGTCTGGGCGTGCCGGAGCAAGAGCGGGCTTTCCTCGCAGGGGTAGAGGCTCAGTATGACTCTGAGGCTGCATATTCCAATATTAAGGAGGATCTGGAGAAAAAAGGCGTCATCTTTGTGAATTCCACAGAGGGTCTGCGCGAGCACGAGGAGATCTTCCGTCCTTGGTTCGGTAAGGTTATCCCTACGGGTGATAATAAGTTCTCTGCGCTGAATAGTGCGGTGTTCTCTGGTGGTTCCTTTATCTACGTCCCTAAGGGCGTGAAGCTGGAGGCTCCGCTGCAGGCTTACTTCCGGATTAACTCGGAGAACTTTGGGCAGTTTGAGCGGACGCTCATTATTGCTGATGAGGGTGCAGAGATCACGTATATGGAGGGGTGTACTGCTCCTAAGTTTGAGACCGCTACGCTCCACTCTGCGGTGGTCGAGCTGGTCGCGATGAAGGGTGCTAAGATCCAATACATCACGGTGCAGAACTGGTCCTCTAACGTCTTTAACCTCGTAACCAAGCGTGGCGTGGCACATGAAGATGCTGAGGTCCGCTGGATCGACTGTAACATCGGGTCCCGTCTCACCATGAAGTACCCTGGGGTCGTCATGAAGGGCCGGAAGGCGCGTGGCGAGGTGATCTCCATTGCTCTGGCTTCTGACGGACAGGAGCAGGACACTGGCGCTAAGATGATCCACGCGGCGGATGAGACCACTTCTAACGTTGTTTCTAAGTCCATCTCCGTGGGTAAAGGACGCTCGACCTACCGTGGTCAGGTCCACATTCCTAAGCACCTGAAGGGCTGTAAGAACAATACCGAGTGTGATGCTCTGCTCATTAATGCGCAGTCCCGCACCGATACGTATCCAGCGATTACCGTGCGCGGAAATCAGCACGCAACGCAGCACGAGGCTAGCGTCTCCCAGGTTTCTGAGGAAATGCTCTTCTACATGCAGCAGCGTGGTATCTCCGAGGGCGAGGCTATGTCTCTCGCTGTAAACGGGTTCATTAATGACCTCGCGCGTGAGTTCCCGATGGAATACAGCGTGGAGCTAAAGCGCCTGATCGAGCTGGAGATGGAAGGCTCCGTCGGTTAATCCCCCTTCCCCTCCTCTTTTAACCATTTTTCTTATTTCCTATGTCAGACGTTTTAGAACAAGACTTCGTAACCAACCCAGGTGCGCCCCTAGAGGACGCTCCGGAGTGGTTCAACACCCTCCGTGCCGAGGGTCTCTCCGCTTACGATGCCACCGAGTGGCCTACTAAGAAGGACGAGAATTGGCGGTTTGGCCGTCCTAAGAACTCACAGATCACCGATCTCCCCCTCGCGGAGGAGGAAGGAATGGTCATGGACATCGAGCCCGCTCCTGAGGGTGTCATTCGCTTTACCTTCGTGAATGGCTACTGCATGAGCATCGAGGGCGACGCCCCTGAGGGCGTGACCGCTCTCCCGCTGAACCGTGCTATCCATGAGGCCGCAGAGACTGTGCAGGGCGCGATTCCGGCGATCCAGGGCAAGCTTGGCTCCGCTAAGCTCGCGGCTTACCATCGTGCCAGCCTAGAGGACGGTGCGGTGATCCACATCGGCGCTGGTGTAAAGGTCGACAAGCCGATCGAGATCGTGAATCTCTTCACTGGTGCGGGTCGCTCGCAGTCCTACGTGCTCCTCGTAGCAGGCGAAGGCGCAGAGGCATCCGTGCTAGAGAGCTTCCAGTCCACCAATGATGAGGACGCCTCTACCGTGCTCTCTGTGATCGATGTCAAGGCCGAGAAACGCGCACACCTCAAGTATGCGTGTATTCAGGAGCTAAACGAGAGCAGCAAGCTCATTCGCATTGGCGAATCCCACGCTGGTGAGCAAGCCACCGCTACCACCGCCGTCCTCCATACCGGTGGTGATTGGGTGCGTGACGAGCTCTATTCCACCGTCGATGGTAAGGAAGCCCAGTGTAAGATCCTCTCGGTGAGTGTTCCACGTGGAACACAAGAGTTTGATCAACGCACGTTCCAACACCACGCTAGCCCGCATTGTTTCAGTGATCTGCTGTATAAGAATGCGCTTTATGATAAGGCGAAGACGATCTTCTCTGGTCTGATCTTCGTGGATGAGGGCGCGCATTACACGGATGCGTATCAAACGTGTCGTAATCTCATGATGAGCGATGCCGCCGAGGCGAACTCGATGCCTGGTCTGGAGATCAATGCCGACCAAGTGAAGTGCTCGCACGGGTCAACTTCGGCCCAAGTTAGCGATGAGGAGATTTTTTATCTCCAAGCCCGTGGTATTCCCGCCGATTCCGCCCGCCAGATCATCGCCGAAGGCTTCTGCGCCGATGTCTTCCAAAAGCTGGACGACGAGGCCCTAGAGACCGCTGTGATCACCGCCCTAGCGAAATCCTTCGGGGCATAACAGCAAGATCCCCGATCAAATCTCTCCCCTCAAACGCCCTTTTCTCCCCAAAGGAAAGGGCGTTTTTTATGATGACCGATCGATCGGCAGGACGATTGGTAGGGTTTCCTCGCCGAGGAAACCGGTCGACCCTAACGTGGCTAAGCACAAGGCGCGTTGCGACGAAACCCTCCACTCACGAACCCATAATCAACCCTCCTGACGCCCAAGTCACAGGTTGTCGCCTCAGATGGCAATGAGAGCAGGGGATACGTCGCAACGCGCCCTGTTGCAGAGCAGTTCACTGGTCGACCGGTTCTCTCGGCGAGAGAACCCTACCGCGAGAGGTTAAGGGAGGACGTGATCGGTAGGGTTTCCTCGCCGAGGAAACCGCTCGACCCTGACATAGCTAAGCACAAGGCGCGCTACGACGAAACCCTCCACTACGAATCCATAATCAACC
>CAYWAG010000225.1:0-3892 GCA_964455925.1 uncultured Verrucomicrobiales bacterium
AGGCACAGAGGGGGAGGATTTGTGGTTTATTCTCACAATCGGACGATTTCACCCAGCAGGTGAAGGTAATCCAATGTCTCTCAAAACTCCTATTTGACTCAATCAGATCTCTAGATTAAATTTAGATGAGAGCATTCGATCAAAATAAATAAAAACCTCTGTGTCTCCGTGCCTTTGCCTAGGGGCTATCCTTCGTATTGTGGTTTTCCTAACTGCGGAATCAAGGATGAAAATTCTAGGAAGTGTGACTTTTCTTTTGTGGGGGCTTCTCTATATTTGTAGATAATATGAAGATCCTTACCTCCCTCCTTCTCTCCAGCGCGTTGCTGCTGTCCGTCGCACCTGCTAAGACGACTACGAGCTCTAAGAGTTCCACGACTAAGAAGACGACTACGAGCTCGCCTAGTAAGAAGTCCACGACCAGCGCTAAGAAACCGACGACTAAGAGCACGAGTTCTAAGAAGACGTCCTCCAGCTCTGCCAGTACTAAGAGCAGCAGTAAGCCTAGCACCTCTACTACTAGTAGCCAGAAGTCCACGACAGCCTCTAAGCCCTCTGCCTCTGCTAAAACTAGCCCTACTACCACTAAGACGCCCACGGCTACCAGTAAGAGCACGGCGGCTAAGGCTACTACTGCTACAAAAGCGACTAAGCCTACTGGCTCTGGCATTACGGCTGCTAGTAAGAAAACGATGGAGTCTATCCAGCGCTCTGCTAAGAGCCTGAGCCTGTCACAGCGTGCTAAGATGCTGAATGTCCTGAACCGAGGCGGAACAGATGAGCTGATCAAAATCCCTGGCATTGGGGCTGCAACGATCGCTAACATTAAGAAGGCGCGTCCCTTTGATGATGTTACAGACCTCGGGAATGTGACTGGTATTGGCGAAAAGAAGTTTTCTGGGATTGTCAAGCACTTCCAGTAGCCGTAAGGCAGTGAGCATGATGCTCCTCATTTTCCTTAGAGCCGTCTCTGTCTTAGAGGGGCTCTCATACCTTTACCTCCTCTATTGTTCGCTCTATCTTAAGCGTGTCTTAGGGGACGAGCATGCGGTCGATACGCCTGGAACGGTGCATGGCGTTCTCTTTGTGGCGTTTGCACTGCTCCTGTTGGTTTGCTTTTTGCGTAAGCAGCTGGGCTTTCGTCTTAGCGCCGCGGTGTTTGGCGCGTCTATCATTCCGTTTGGCTTCCTCTGGATCGAGAAGCGACTGAGCCGAGATTCTTAACGAATGGAGTAAAAATGAATCTTGCGACGGAGGGAGGTTTTCCCTTGCGTTGATTTCTGGAAACCTACAGGGTTTGTAGCGCACTTGGCATGATCCCCGCTATAGAGCTACTTCCAGCTAATTGTTCCTCCTCGCTCTGACTCTCTCCCTATGTATCCCCAGATTCCATGCCCTACGAATGCCCTGATTCTCCTTGCAGACCTGGAGGATGGGATGGTCAACATCGCGCTGGACTTACAAGAGAAGGGCGTGGCGGTGACGAAGGTAGCGTTTAAGCTCACAGATTACAGCTACCGCTGGCGCGGGATACCCTGTGTCCGCTATGATGCCCCGTATGCGGAGTTTCGCGCGTGGCTGAGGGCGTATGTGCGGGAGCATGGGGTCGATACTCTCATCCTGTATAATGAGGCCCGTCCATATAATGAGATCGGCTGGGAGCTGGCGGCGGAGCTGGGCATCGAGTGTCTCGTGTTCGAGCTAGGTCTCCTCCGCCCGAACTATTGCAGCGTGTATTCCTCTAAGTTTCATCACGCCATCGAGCTGAAGGAGCTCTGGAAGCATCGGCATGCGCTACCGCCCTTTACCAAAACGAGTAAGGAGGAGATCGAGCGTCCAGACTCGGTAGTAAAGATCACTAAGCTCAGTGTCCGTCTGGTGATTAATCGTCTCTTTACACGCTGCACGGGGATGTTCCGCCATCAGGTAGATAAGCGTAGTCAGAACCTACGGGTGCACCTGAAACCCGCGCTGAACCAGATCGCGCGCTTCTATGGGCGTAACAACGAGGATCGGTATAATACCTTGTTCGAGACCGACTGGGATAAGGCCTACTATGTGGTCCCGCTGCAGGTACATTATGATGCACAGATTACGGATCGTTCTAAGTATGGTGGGATAGAGGAGTTTATAGATGAGGTGACGGCGTCCTTTATGGCAAACGCGCCAGACCATACGCGCCTGATCTTTAAGGTACATCCTATGGACCGCGGATACGTGGATTACGCCGGACATATAGAGGGTCTGTCCGTGAAGTATAACACGGACCGGCTGTACTATGTAGATCGCATCCACCTGCCTACGGCGCTAGAGCATGCCCTCGGGTGTATCACGGTGAACAGTACCGTGGGCTTATCTGCGCTCCTGAGCCTGACGCCTACCATTACGATGGGCACAGCGGTGTTTGATCTGGAGGGGCTGACGTTCCAGGGAGAGCTAGACGACTTCTGGACTGCGGAGCCCTCCGTGACGCAGGAGGCTATCCAACTGTTCCTGAACCTGCTAAAGGAGACCACCCAGGCGCAAGGAGTGATCTACCAGCAAACGGTGGATACGGGCACCAGAGCTTGCATCCACTGGCCCCCCATGTTCCAGCCAGTTCTAGGCATGGACGCGTGATATGAAAAAGGATTATCCCGTATCGCCCAAGATGGGCATGACACGGTTATCGCCGTAATGTGAGTTATTTGATTACCATGGGTGTGATTCTGGCTTGAAATCTCTTTTAGCCTCTGCTTTCCTCTCCACTCCATGGCAGCTCCATTCCAAGTTTTACTCTATTACTTCTATAACACGATTCCTGACCCAGAGGCGTATCGGGAAGAGCATGTAGCACTCTGTCAGCGGCTCGGCTTGCTCGGGCGTATCCTCATCGGGAAGGAGGGGATCAACGGCACCGTCTCTGGATCCCCAGAGAGCTGTGACGCCTACCGCGAGTATATGGATAACCACCCGCTCACCGCTGGCATGGAGTGGAAGGTCGATGATGTGGAGGAGCACCAGTTCCCACGCCTATCTATTAAGGTGCGTGAGGAGATCGTCCCGCTGGGGCTAAAGGAGGAGGACTTCTCACCCCGTGATGTAACGGGTGAATACCTGAACCCGACCCAATGGCGTGAGATGCTCGATGAGGAGGAGACTGTCATTATTGATGCGCGGAACCAATACGAGTGGGAGTTAGGTCACTTTGAGGGCGCGCTCCTCCCAGAGGTCGACAGCTTCCGTGAGCTTACTGACTGGGTCCGTGAGCGTAAGGACCAATGGAAAGGGAAGAAGGTCATGACGTATTGCACGGGAGGCATCCGCTGTGAGAAGTTTAGCGGGTTCCTAAAGAATGAGGGGCTGGATGATGTTTACCAGCTCCACGGTGGGATCGTCACCTACGGGAAGGATCCAGAGACCAAGGGCGAAAAGTGGCGTGGCTCCTGCTACGTGTTCGATAAGCGCATCAAGGTTCCTGTCAACCGCACCGAGCATGCCGAAGTCATCTCCACCTGCGCGCATTGTGATGAAAAGACCGAGCGCTACCGCAACTGTGAGTGGAGCCCCTGTAACAGCCGTCACTTCTGCTGCGAACGCTGTGAGGAGCTCTATAATGGCTATTGCTGCGATGCCTGTTACCAGGCTTACCTAGGGAGCTTCGCCTCTAGTGCCTTGGTCGAATAATCCCCCACCATATAACCTACGCTGCCCTATGTCTGAATCCGCGCAACTTAAGCTCGACTACGAGACCCCGCATCTACTGCTCGCCCTCTATGCCGGGGACGAGGAGAACCTCCGCCTTATGGAGCAGGCGCTGGACCTTCAGATCGTCACCCGGGAGGGCTGGATCACCTTCACCGGAGAGGCCACTGCACTGGCAATAGCAGAGCACCTCTTTAGCGTTCTAGAG
>CAYWAG010000226.1:0-3885 GCA_964455925.1 uncultured Verrucomicrobiales bacterium
ATCCATCCCCTGAGGTCTATCATAATGTGGCGAACTGATCTTTCAGGACACTAGATGTTCAGCTCAAACTCTCTCGTCCTCAAAAAACATAAACTCACCCAAGCTTCCCTCGAAATTACAGGATATCTATGAATACCTCCAAAATAATCTGCGTAAATCGGCGCAATCTGCGGGTGAAAAATGTCGTGTAGTGTGACGGGGGATTAGTCCTTAGCCGTCTTTGGGTCGAGCGCGTCACGGAGCCCGTCTCCTAGGAAGTTAAACCCGAAGAGGGTGAGGGAGAAGAGAAGCGCGGGAAAGATCAGGAGCGAGGGTTGCGTCTCAATGAGGTTCGCCCCGTCCTTAATGAGCATGCCCCAGGAGGAGTTCGGGGGTTCTATACCCATGCCGATGAACGAGAGGGTGGCCTCATAGAGGATGAAGCTGGGGATGGTCAGGGTGGCGTAGATGATGACGGTGCCCAGGAGGTTTGGCACCACATGGCGGAAGAGGATCCTCCAATACCCCAGCCCTAGAGAGCGCGCCGCCTCTACATACTCCATCTGGGTCAGGTTCGCGGCCTGTGAGCATACGATGCGCCCCATACTCAGCCACCCAAAGGCGGCAATAGCGAAGATCAGCGGAATAATGTTAGCAAAGCGTAGGACGAAGTCACTGCTCCATCCCCAGGTGGAGATGAGAAAGGTGCTGAGGGTCTCTAGCTGTGTGGCGATCATCTCACGCATGAGGATGACAATAACGAGGAATGGGAGCGCGAGGAGTCCATCGACGAGACGCATCATGACGTTCTGCACCTTGCCTCCCACGTAACCGGCGACACTGCCATAGACTACTCCCACAATGACGGTGAGTGTGGTGGCAATAATGGCGACCATGAGGGAGATCTGCCCTCCATCTAGCATACGGGCGAGGAGGTCACGCCCGAGCTGGTCTGTGCCCAGCCAGTGGGTCGCACTGGGGCCCAGGTATTTGCTAGCGAGGTCGGCGGCGTTCGGGTCATGTGGGAGGAGCCAGCGCAGGATAAAGCAGGCGACCAGAATGCTCAGCACGAGGAAGAGGCTAAAGGTGGCGAGCTTGTTCTTACGGAGGCGCACCCATGCATCGGACCACAGGGAGCGGGATTTGACAGCGGAGGACATGATTAGGAACGGAGACGGGGATTAATGAGAAGGAGGAGGAGATCTACAGCGAGGTTAGCCAGTCCCATGAGGACGCCGTAGAAGAAGACGAGCCCCAGGATGAGGTAAATGTCCTTAGCGAGGACGGCATCGATAAAGTGCTGCCCCATGCCGGGGATCTGGAAGATGGTCTCTACCACGAAGGAACCCGTCATCACGGCGGCAAAGGCGGGGCCGAGGTAAGTAACCGTAGGGGTAATAGCGGGGCGGAGGGCATGCTTTAGCAGAATGTTGAGCGTGCTCACGCCCTTGGCGCGAGCCGTGCGAATGTAGTCCTGGCTGAGCACCTCTAGCATCCCACCACGCATGAGACGCGCAATGTAGGCGGCGACCCCGAACCCAAGGGTAAGGGCCGGTAGGAGCACGTCCTGGGGCACCATCCAGCCGGCGACATTCAGGAAGGGCAGGGGGCTGGCGACCCATAGCTGCAGCAGCGGCCCTACGACGAAGGCGGGGAGGCAGATGCCTGCCATGGCGACGATCATAGAGAGGTAGTCTGGCCAGCGGTTCTTATAGAGTGCCGCGATCACGCCCAGCGGCATACCGAGCCCGCAGCCCATGATCATGGCGACAAACCCCAGCTGAAAGGAGACCGGAAAGCTCTGCCCCAGAATATCCTTTACGGGAATGCCCTTAAAGTTAAAGGACTGTCCCATGTCGCCCTGGAGGAGCATCTTCTTCCAGTAGATAGCATATTGCACGACCTTGGGCTGATCTAGCCCGTGGGATGCCTCCATCCGGGCGATAACGACATCACTGGTAGCGCGCTCCTCTGTAAAGGGGTTCCCTGGGAGGGCATGAACGATAAAGAAGCAGACCGAAACGAGGAGGAAGACCACGAGCACGGTCTGCCCGATCCGAGAGAGTATAGCTTTAAGCATAACGATGGGGAGAAAAGGGGGGGTGAAGTAAGATTTAGTCCTGCGGCTGAAGGGCGACGAACTTATAGGGGTGCGTGTTCAGCAGGAGGGGGTGCCAGTTCTGCACGAGGGGGGAGAGGAGGTAGTTCGTATTATAGTGGTACACGGGGATGGCGGGGGTGTGCTCCATGACGTATGCCTCCGCCTCTAGGAGCTTAGCGTAACGGGCGGCGGGATCCTCGATGAGTTCGGCCTCCGCTAGGATCGCCTCATAGGCGGGGGCTCCCCAGCCGGTGTTGTTATTCCCATTGTGCTCCTTCCACAGGTCTAGGAAGGTGGTGGGGTCCATGTAATCCCCGATCCAGCCGCCGTCCATGAGGTCGAACTCCAGGTCCTTTCTGAGCTTAAGGTAGGACTTCCACTCGCGCTGCACGATGCGGACTTTTAGCCCCAGGTGCTCACGCCACAGGGCTTGCATGGCCTCTGCCATCCGGCGGTTCGTGTCGGAGTCAGTAGTGAGCAGCTCTAGCTCAGGGAGCTGTCCGGGTTCGTGCCCCGCCTGGCGGAGAAGCTCTACTGCCTTAGCGGGATCAAACGCGGTCATGAAGGCTGGGTTATATTGCCCGAAGGGAGGGGTGCATGAGCCAGCGGGCTTTTGTCCCCCCTGCAGGATGTTGTCGATGAGGGATTGGCGATCTATGCAGAGGGAGAGAGCCTGGCGCACCAGGGGATCAGAGGTGAACTCGCGCTTATGGTTCGCACGCATGAAGCGGGTGCCGATGTAGGTCTCCTGCTTCGTCTGCTGCGGGTAACGGGTGAGCGCAGTAGGGATGTAGTCGGGCGGAATGGTGTAGGTGACGTGTAGCTGTCCGTTTAGGAACATGCGGGTCTCCGTGTTCGCGTTTTTGATAGGGAAGTAGCGGATCCCGTTCAGCGCGATGGCATCCTTCTCCCAATAATGTGGATTACGCTCCACCTCGATGTAGTGGTTCTGCCGCCAGGTCTTTAGCTGAAAGGCACCGTTGGAGACCAGGTTCCCCTGGTGGGTCCACGCGGTATAAGGCTCCGTCATCGTTCCATACTGAAGGATGGCATGACGGGGCACAGGGAGCCAGGTAAAGTGCTTCGTCAGGGACGGGAGGAACGGCGTGGGAGCCTTAAGGGAAATCTGTAAGGTGTAATCATCGATGGCCTTCACACCCACCTGCGCGAAGTCCGCAACCTTTCCCTTATGGAACCCCTCGGCGTTCTGGATAAAGTAGAGCATATCAGCATAGCCAGATGGGAAGTCTGGGTGCAAGATACGCTCATATGCGAACACAAAGTCCTGCGCGGTCACAGGTGTGCCGTCCGACCACTTGCCCTCTGGCTGTAGCTGGAACGTCCACTGTGTAAAGTCCTCGTTAGCGCTCCAGCTCGCGGCGGCTCCAGGGAGGCTCGCACTATCATCAGAGGGGTGCTCAATGCAGAGCCCCTCGAAGAGAGAGCGCAGTAAGTTAGACTCGACCACTCCGCTTACTAAGTGTGGATCGAGCGCCTTTGGCTCATTCCCATTACCCAGCAGTAAGATCCCATCCTCGGCGGCCTGCTCTGCCATCGTCTGCCCCATACTAGGAGAGACGCTCAGGGTCGCTCCCACCGCTAGAGCCATAAGCCCACACACGCTACGCTGTATTAATCCACTGATCACAATGCCACTCATAGGCTATCCCACCAATGATTACCAAACCAAAAACGGAGAAATTCAGCGATGAACAGGGCTATCCTGCACTAGCGCTTATATTGCGGATCACACTACACGACATTTTTTACCCGCAGATTACGCAGATTTACGCAGATTATTTTGG
>CAYWAG010000227.1:0-3864 GCA_964455925.1 uncultured Verrucomicrobiales bacterium
GTCCAGTGGCTGCCTCGGTCGAGGGCGTGGCCGTTGGGTTCGGTTTGGCTGAAGAGGGGGGCGGTGTATGGGGGGTGACTGCCGGTGGTGAGGATTTGACGGAAGTCGTCGGACCAGAGGCGTTGGCTCCAGCCGATGCCGCGCTCTGGTTCGTCTGGCGTTACGGTGTCAGGTGCGATGTCATTCCAACGGGGGTAGCGCTGGAGGTAGGGGCGGACGCTTTCGTGGATGAACTCGTAGGTTTCGCCAAAGTTCTGCGCGTCGCCACCTGTGCGGAATTGGCGAAAGGGTTTGAAGTCCTGCCGGCGGAGGAGTTCGGCGATGGCGTAGAAGGAGGCGTATGGGTCTTGGTGCCGCTGGGGGAAGGTGGCGGCGATGTGCTGTGCTTTTTTGGCGAGGGCTTGGCGGGGGGCGTCATGGAAGATGAGGCCGCGCTTCTCTGCCATGCTGACCATCCAGTCGCGGCTGATGCAGGTGAAGTCGTCGCTTTTGTTGCCGCCTCCGATGTCGGCGTGGCCACCGGCGAACCACATTTGGGTGAGGTGCGAGTGTGGGTTGTGCTCTGGGTCCTGGTGCCAGAGGGTGGGGCGGAAGGAGGCGCGTCGCTCGTGGATGGCGAGGGCGTGGTAGGCGTAGCGGATGTGCGGGCCTAGCTGGGTGTCGTGGAACTGCCAGTCCCAGCCCATCTCGCGCTGGAGCTGGTATTGGAGACTGGGGACGCCGAGCGCGCCGACGGTGTCAAAGCAGCCGATGAAGTGGATGTCTGGCTCGTAGGCGTGCTGCTGGCGAAAGATGCGGGCGCGCATGCTCCAGGCCTTATCGTTGGTGGTCTTTTCCTTATACAGCTGGACGGCCTCGTCGATGCGCTGCTGCGCGACGCCGCTGTCCCAGTCGTCCTCGCCGAGGCGGAGGATGCCGGAGTTACTGAGAAGCCCGCCGAGGCTGCGCACGGTGTAGGCTCCGCGGCTAAACCCAAAGAAGTAGAGCCGGTCCCCGGGCTGGTATTCCTGACAGAGGTAGGTGTATGCCTGTAGGACGTTCGCCATCAGGCCCCAGCCGTAGATGCCGCCGGTGATCCGCTCGCCATCGGTGGTGCCGATGCCGGAGAGGTAGAGGACTTGCTGGGGGTGGTCTGGGTCATCCGTCCGGAGGAGGGAGGCGATCTGCGAGACGTTGGTAGAGACGACCTCGCCGCCGGCGAGGCGCATCTCTAGGGTGTTCCAGGTGCCATCGGCACAGATGATGATGCTCTTCATTACTCTAGCTCGGTGTCGGGTTCTGCCTCTGGTGCTCCTTGGGCGGGGACGTGGGCGGCGAGCCAGTCCTTGAGCGTCTTAGAGTCTTGCACGTTGAGGCGTAGCTCGTATTGGTGGAAGATGTAGCCGGAGGTGGAGAGGGCGCTGTCGGGCGAGGCCTCGTAGAAGTGGAGGTCGGGCTTAAACCCGCTGGCATCGGTATAGGTCTGGAAGGCGTTCCCCGCTCCCTCTCCTCGGAGCTGGGCGAGGATTTGTTGCGCTTGGGCTTGCACCGCGCCTTGTTGCTCCGTGGTGAGGGTGAGGTCTGTCTGGTCTGCTACGCCGTTGGTGATGCGGAGCTGGGAGTTCCCGAACCGGATGTAGTCGCTCTGGCGGAAGTGGAGGTAGATGGCCTCGTATGGGTGGTAGTTGACCGCCTGCTGGAGGGCGGGGTGGAGGGTGTCTTTGAGCGCGCGCATGTAGGCTTCCTTTTGGTCGGTGAGGCTGCTCTTCTCGCTCTCCTCGCTGGCGGCGACGTAGATGTGGAGGACGGGGCGGGCGGTGCCGGTGGTGATGCGGTCAGTGGCTTGGGCAAAGACTTTCTCTAGGGAGGAGCGCTCGGCGGAGGTGAGCTGACGCACGGGCGGGGTAACGCGGGCGGGGGCGAGCATCTGCACCTCGTTAAGCAGGACGCCGCTCTTCATGACTAGAGGGGAGGCGACATCGGCTACTGGGGCCTCTAGCTCATAGGTAGCGGCATGGAAGCTCTCCTCGATCTGGGTAGCGAGGTGTGCGATGAGCCCATCACTCTGGGTGAAGCGGTCCTGATGGGTAAGGGCGTAGAGCTCGATGACGAGTTCCTGGATCTGGGTGATGTAGCTCTCGTAGAGCTGTTTCTCATGCTTCTCAGAGTAGGGGATCTTCGTATGAGGGAGTTTGATGCTGTTGCCTTCTTGGACCAGGCCGAGGTTGTTCTCTAGGGTGAGGCGGATGATGTCGTTATTACCCATCCACCAGCTCTCGTCCCGGCGTTCCCACAGGTGTCCCTCGCGTCGGGTGCGGAGGTAGTCGGTAAGGAGGTGGGCGACCTGATGGTTGTTCTGGGCGTTATACTGGGCGCAGCGTTGGCGCTGCTCGCTGGAGAGCATGCTGAGCGCCTTCTGGAGCTTTGGCAGAGAGGTGTGGTAGATGGGGTAGTGCCGGAAGCAGTATTCTAGGGCTTGGGCGTAGAGGATGGTCTCTGACAGCTCGTAGTCGTTGGCGTTAGCGGGCTTTGGGTAGAGGGCGTCATGATAGACCTCGCCCTGGTAGAGGTAGGGTAGGAGGATTTGGCGGATGCGGGTGATGAACTCCTTATCAATGGTGGCATCTGTGCTGGTGTCCAGGCTGGTGCCGTAGTCCTTACCCGCTAGGCCGTGCAGGACCTGGAAGGCGTGGAGGGATTGGTATTGCTCCGAGTGCATATCGGTGAGCATGTGGTTGAGCATCATGTCGCGGCGGGCGGGCGTGAGGTCCTGATCGAACGCCTCGACAAAGGCAGAGACGGCTTCCTTGTTCTTTGTTTGGGCGCTTTCGAGCTGCGTCTTAGCCTTATCACGGGCCTCAAAGTTCTTATAATATTGCCCTACGAGGAGGATAAGGAGGGCGCCGATGCCCTTAAAGGCGAAGCTCATCGTATTCATCCAGCTTTTGTTCAGGGATTTAGCGTTCCAGAGGGTGCTCATCAGGGTGATGAGGAACCCGGCACAGAGGAGGAGGAAGGCATTATGTGGGAAGCGGCCACTGTCGGCAGAGTGGAAGAGGCCGTTAAAGGTGATCTGAAAGATGATGCTCATGCACCCGATGGCGACGAGCAGGACGAAGACGGTGGTCTTTACCCCGAACTGCTTAGCCACGGGTATGCAGCAGAGCAGGATGCAGGCGGCGACGAGGAGGTGGGAGGCGTCTGAGATCTCGAAGTAGAGGAGGTAGAAGATCCCTGTCAGCAGCATCTGCGTGATAGGGGTCACAAAGATCAAGAGCAGGCAGACCCCCAGCGTGCCCAGGAGCGGACGGCTGGAGCGGGCGATAAAGCGCCGCCACTTCCCAAGGGCGGAGAAGGGCGTGCGATCCATCTTAAACTGCAGGAACCCCATCGCCGCCATGAGGAGGAGAAAGGCACCGCCGATCCACAGGAGGCGCACTGGCCAGTGCCCGGGATCCACCGCCGCCTGTAGGAAGGATTTGGTGGTGTTTGGCAGGGCGGAGAGGTCTTGCGCGGAGGTGGCGTGGGTCGTCAACAGCCCATCTGCCTGCACCCGTGTATAAGGCTCGCGTAGCTCTGCCATGTATTCGGTGCGGAGGCGGAACTTTACCTCCTGTGCCAGCTGGGACTCTGACTGTTGCTGGGCGGTGAGGCTCTCTCGCTCTGGCTCTAGGCTCAGAAAAAGGGTGTAGAGACCTAGCAGAATCAGGAAGATTCCAACACTAAAGACAAGGGTGCGGGGACGGACGGCTAACATGGGAGAGGGGGGAGATGGAGGGAGGTTGGGGAAAGGCTCCTGGAAGTGGTGTTTTATTATTAACCTAGAACCTGTCACACCACACGACATTTTTTACCCGCAGATTACGCCGATTTACGCAGATTATT
>CAYWAG010000228.1:0-3861 GCA_964455925.1 uncultured Verrucomicrobiales bacterium
TACTAATAGTAGGCGGAGGATGCTATCTGGGGTGGAGCTCCCGTGACCTGTCCGGCATCCAGGGGTATCCCGCATCGTCCATCACACCGGAAATGCGGGCAGAGAGCCAGCTACTGAGCGCGAGGGTAAAAGCCGCCTTAAGCGCAGGGCAGCCAGTCCGCATCAGCGAGCAAGAGCTTAACGTGCATCTGGCTAGCACGATCCAGTACCGACAGAACTTCGCCCTGCGCCCCTGGGTCGTCCCGACGGGCATCTACCTCTCCCTCCAGGCGGACCAGGTAGAGCTCTGCCTAGAGCGCCAGATAGGGACACACCCCCACCACTCACAGCTCGTGCTCTCCCTGCTCAGCACAGAGTCCATCACGCCCCAAGGGCGCATCGCCGAGCTCAACGTCGCCCCGCACAGCGCGATGATAGGGAGGCTGAAGCTCCCCGCCCTACTGGGACAAACCTTTCACGCATGGTACCCGCCATACGCCCAGCAGGTCGTCAACTATTACCAGTCCCTGCACCTCCCGCCCAGCAGGCTCCGGGTGCTAGATGGCGAACTCCTCCTCACTCCTCTCCAACCTCCTAGCTCATAACCCGTGATCCCCGCCCCTACGCTCCGCACTCTCGCCCTTCTCCTCCTCAGCTGCTGCTGCGTCCTTACGGCGCAACCAACAGATGCCCGTATCACCGTGCAGGAGCGCACCTCCGAGGTCGGGGAGCGGATCGTCATTAGTGGGAGTACCGGTAAGCTACGGGGCGAGCTCCTACGCATCGCGCAGCGGCAGCGTGAGCAGCTCTACGCGCTCCTAGGGCTAGCGGACTCCAGCCAGCAGCACCAGATCACGGTCCAGCTCTACGGGACACCAGGAGACCCCGCCCCGGCCAAGCTGTTGCGCCAAGGGTTCACCATTGTCCAAGGGCAGATCTCCCTCAACCTCGCGGTGCACCTAGCGCATGGAATCCATGAGGAACTCCTGGAGCAGGCGCTCGTCCAGCTCCTGCTCTATGAGATGGGCCTGCGGGATAAGACATTTACCCCGGATGATGCCCTGACGCTATCGCTACGCCCATGGCTAGTCCAGGGCATCCGCGAGGCGATGCAATGGCAGGACGACCGCGCCGACCGCGCGCTGTATGCCCGGCTCTTTCAGCAACAGTCGATCTACCCGCTGGATACCCTGCTCGCGGAAGAGCAGTTTAACAATGACCTCGAGGCGCTCGATGTCGCCTTTCGGGTCTCTAGTGGCGCCCTCGTCATGGCACTGATGAACCAACCGCAGGGTAAAGCCGGCCTCACCAACCTCATTAAAGAAGCCGCGAGTTACGCAGGAGAACCCCGCAACCTCCTGACCAAGCACTTTCCGAAGTCGACCCTCTCTAAGAACAGCCTCGCCAAATGGTGGGCATTACAGCTCGCATCCATGTCGCAGGCCCCGGCAGAGGAACTCCTCACCATCGCGCAGAGTGAGGCCGAACTCCAGTCCGCGCTGATCGTCAATATCCGTGATGCCGATGGTAGAGCACAAAGCCTGCCGCCTGCCCGCTACCTAGAGCTAACGGCATACCCTAAGAACGCCCAGCAGATCAGTGTCGCCCAAACCTATAACCGTCTCGCCCTGCTGCAGAGCCGCGTCTTCCCCAGCTACCGACCGATCATCGGAGGGTACCTCGATGTGCTCTATAAGATCATAGACGCCCCCGCGAAGAAGCGCCGTGGCTTACTATCCCTGTTCTCCCGTAAGCGCGATACCCCAGCAGAGACCGCCGCCCAGATGCTACACGCACTCACCGCAGAGCGCCAGATCATCTCCAAGCTCGGCGAGCGCACCACCGACTACCTAAACTGGTACAGCCTAGAGCGCCCCGAGCAACAAGGCGAGCAGTTCCAAGACTACCTCAAACTGAAGGAACGCCTCAGCGAAACCTCCTCCTCAGACGGAGGACCGATCTCTCAATACCTAGACGCGATCGAGGCTCTATATACCCCTGCGAACTAGCGGAATGGGGGCTTCAGTCCCCGCGATAACACGCAGGACTCTTCCTCAAAGAACACATAAATCCACTCGATAAAATCACACCCTCAGCGAGAAACTTAACACAGAGGAGTAGGATTTACGGCTTATCCTTTAGTGTAATACACTCCTTCGAGGGTAACGATTCAGGTAGGTTAGGATTTCAAAGATAGCCCCGCAGCTGCGGGATTATGAGCCTAACGATCTACCTAGCTGTTCAGGTGGCAGGAGGACCGATTCACGAGGTCACTTTAGAGCCACGATGAATGCGCTAAGTCGGCTAAAGCCGCCTTGGACGCGCATTCTAACCCTGGGCTTTGGGAATCTACCCTTATCAGGGTAGCCTTCTGGCGAAGCGAAACCCGTGAACTACGCACAATGCTCAGTCTTGTATCTCTGTCCACCATAACCTGAAGAGTGACGTGGCTGTTTCACAACGAGTTGAAGAACCTTTTTTTTGCGTTCTTTTCTGTCACAATAACGAAAATCGTTCCAATATAGGGTATGATGCGGGTATTTCTTTGTTATTGTTGGATGGTTCTATTAGGGCTGATGGCTGGTGCCGAGGGGCTAAAGCCGGCTGAGGATTTATATGCAGAGGGGAAATACCAAGAGGCTCTGGAGAAATATGAGGAGGTGTTACGCGAGGGCGAGGCGCAGCAAGCGGGCGAGGCTCTGAATGCCCTGCTACAGTGTTACAGGAAGCTCAATCAGAGCGAGAAGTTGGATCAGGTTGTGGAGGAGGTCATTGCAACATATCCGGAGAAGTTCACTCTCTACCAAGCAGCGGCGGAGTATTATCTGAGTGCGAGGCATCAGGGGAGCATGATTGATGGCGAGTTTGTGCGGGGAAACCGGAAGGGCCGTAGGGTTTACTCGCATGAGCGTGATCGGGTGCGGGCACTACAGTTGCTGGAGGCAGGGATGATGATGTTGGACGAGGCTCAGGAAATTCGTGAAGCTTATGCCTACCTGCATTTAGAGCGATTTGCCCAGGCTCTGATCGCACAGCAGTCCTATCGCCTACAGTCGCTGACGGATCTGACAGTCCTCCCTGATTACAGCGAGGATCATCCTACTCATGAGCACAAGGGGGCACCAACAACCGCCGCGGACCATCCCGTCTTCTATGAAGTACCTGAATCATATGAGGCCGCTAGCTCTGACGGAGAGCGGTTCCGTGCGGTGTTGGCACGGATAGCCGCTTATGACGAGAAGAGAGCCAAGGAAATCTACGCGGACTTCCTCGTATCCGAGTTTGGGGCGCAAACGTTACATGAGCTTCCGTGGTATCAAAACGGAGCCAACAAAGATACGCATACCACGTCACTTCTCCAAGTGCACACGCTCAAAGACGATGAGACGATCGCAAAGCTGGCTAGTGGGGTCAAGCGGTTCTCCCTGCCAGACGAGCATAACCATGTCTTGCTCTATCAGCAGTTGTTTGCGGAGAGATCCACGAGCAGTGATTCACTGGCACGGGTTTACCTTATGCGCCGGCAGTATGAGCGGGCGGCGGAGGTTTACCGTGAGTTGATTGCGCGGGGATGTGAGTATTATCAGGGTGATCTAGAGGCTATCACGGGGGATTGGGTCCGTGTGCAGCCGACCAATACTGCTCATGCAGCGGGGGAAAAGCCGACGATTGAGCTGCGCTTCCGTAATGCGACGGCGGCTACTCTGAAGGTGCAGGCCATTGATCTAAACGCGATCTCCTATGCGGCCGAGCAGTCGCTCAAGGGGAACCCAAAGGAGCTGGATTGGCAACGTCTCGACTTTCTCGACCTGGATGATGTCTTAAAGCATCATCCTCAGCATATTAGCGAGCCAATCTCGACAAGTGAAATTCCCCTATCAC
>CAYWAG010000229.1:0-3841 GCA_964455925.1 uncultured Verrucomicrobiales bacterium
GTCCTAGTGCAGGCGCGCGAGCACTTGATCCAGCGCACCTTTGAGGCGCTGGAGGGGGTTCCGCGGGCGATCATCCACCTCTATAACTCCACTTCGACGCTGCAGCGTAAGATCACCTTCCGTAACGCGAGCCAGGATAAGATTAAGGCCATCGCGGTGGAGGGGACACAGATCGTGAAGTCCCTCGTGCCTACGCTGCCTGGTACCCAGGTGCGCTTCCAGTATTCCCCAGAGTCCTTCTCCGATACGGAGCTGGAGTTCGCCCTAGAGGTCTGTGAGGCGGTACAAGACGTATGGCAGCCCACCCCAGAGGCTCCTATGATCATGAACCTCCCCGCCACGGTCGAGTGGTGCACCCCAAACGTGCATGCAGATCAGATCGAGTGGTTCTCCCGTAACCTTAAGGATCGCGCCTCTGTGATTCTCTCTCTCCATACCCATAATGACCGGGGCACGGGAGTGGCAGCGACCGAGCTCGGCCTGATGGCGGGGGCGGATCGTGTAGAAGGCACCCTCTTTGGTAACGGCGAGCGCACGGGAAACCTGGATCTCGTAACTGTAGCGCTGAACATGAACAGCCATGGCGTGCAAACGGGATTAGACTTCTCTAACCTCCGCCAGATCCGTGATGTTTACGAGCGGCTCACGCAGCTCCCCGTGCATCCACGCCAGCCGTATGGAGGGGACCTCGTCTTTACCGCCTTCTCTGGATCGCACCAAGATGCCATTAAGAAGGGCATGGACCGCATGGATGAGAGCCGTATCTGGGAAGTGCCCTACCTTACGATCGACCCTAAGGACATCGGCAGAAACTACTCTAAGGACATCATCCGCATTAACTCACAGTCTGGCAAGGGCGGGATGGCATACATCCTAGAGACCGAATACGGGCTAGAAATCCCAGAGAAGATGAAGCAAGTGGTCGGAAACACCCTCTCTCAATACGCAGACCAGCTCGGGACCGAGATCGAGCCACATCAAGTTTACGAGGCGTTTAGCCAAAGTTTTCTGAACCTCGTCGCCCCCATGGAGCTAGTCAGCTTCCACTTTGAGCGTGAGTCCGAGGAGACCGTGCATTGCGAGGCGCAGCTGAGCGTAGATGGCGTGTCGCATACGAAGAAGGGCACCGGAAACGGCCCGATCAACGCGATGGTCAACATCATTGCCCAGATCGTGCAGAAGGACTTTCGTGTCTCTGACTACCGGGCGCATGCTATCACAGAAGGATCGACGTCGGACTCCATCGCCTACCTAAAGCTGGAGAGCCGCGAAACCGGCGAGGCATACTGGGGCGCAGGGCAAGACCCCTCCATCGGAAAGGCCGGCCTCCTAGCACTCGTCACCGCCTGGAACCGTATGCGCAGCTCCACGTAGCCTAGGAGCGCCAGCAAGGAAGCATTCCCAGCGTTTTGCCCTACCTGAACAGTTAGAAAAATCCTCTGAATTAGGCTTGAAGAGCATCCTCTGATAGTAGTCTGTCTATCAGCAGGAGAGTCTGGTGGTAAATAGATAAGAGCGGATCGCTCTGTCGCTTAACATGCGATTGCTTCCCATTCCTTCCTCATTACTCTTTCTTTTCACCTCTTATTCGACTTATGACACTTACAGATGAGCAAACTGACCGCCTAAAAGACGCTGCGAGCCAAGGGGCCCAGCTCAACGATCTCCAAAAGATTATCCAAGCGGAGTTTGGCTTAAGTATCACCTATATGGATACGCGTTTCTTAATTTCAGATCTAGGGATCGATATTCAGACGGAACAGCCCGAACAACCTGCAGAGGAGCCCGCCCCCGCAGCGGAGCCAGCCGCGCCTCCTGTTCCTGCAGAGGCACCCTTATCGCCGCCACAAGACCTGGGATCATTACCAGCAGCGGCGACCTCAGTGCAGGTGAACGTGGACCAAGTCACACGCCCTGGAGCGATGGTGAACGGATCGGTAACCTGGAGCGATGGGACGCATTGCTCCTGGGCGATCGATCAAATGGGCGGCCTCGCCCTCGACGCGCCGGATCCAGGGTATCAACCTACCCCGGCAGACATTGAGGCCTTCCAAACCCAGCTCCGCCAGCTTCTTGGTGGATAAGCTGCACTGATCAGGGGGGCTTCTAATCCCCTTGACCTTATTCTCCTACACCATCATAATTCATCTCTCATGAAACGTATTCTTCATTTCTCTACCCTGGCCGCTACGGCATTATTCTTTGCTTCTTGTGCCCCTATTATCATAGAGCGCCCCGCCACAGGTGTCGGCACAGCTCCACACAGCGGGTCAGGCTACGCAACACCTGCCGCCTCGTCATCACAACAGTCTCTCCCTCCTAACCCAGTAACACAGACCGTCACCTCACAGGCTCAGAAAGAGGCACGCGAGCGTGCGTATAACTCGACCACCACTCCCAGTGTGACCGCCCCTGCTCTGCCTGCGGTGACGAACTACCCCGTCGCCCTCCCCATTCCTGGCCGCCCCGGCTTTGTCTATAATCCTTATAACAATAACCCTGTCTATGTCCAAGGCGTAGCCTCTGGTAAGGTCGTGATCGACCCGAACGACCCTAAGGGACGTGCGTCTGACCAAAAGTTCCGCATTCCTTGATCCTCCGCAACGATCCAGGTATGAGACACTAGTGTTTGCCCATCTGAATAGCTACGATCCTCGCAGGACGTTAAACCTTAATTCCGCAGTTAGGAAAACCACAGAGGCTCAGAGATACAGAGGATTTTATTTATTTTGATCGAATAATTCAATCTAAATTCAATATATAGACTTCATTGAGTTAAGTGAGGGTTTTGAGAGGTATTGGATTACCTTCACCTACTGGGTGAATGAAAGCGTCCGATTGTGAGAATAAACCACAAATCCTATCCCTCTGTGTCTCCGTGCATCTGTGGTTCAAATCATCTGCGGATTTTAGGTTAAATCACTAGGTGCAGTTGCTTTACTTGCGCCTTTGGGATGCGTGACTGAATGAGCTTTAGGATCGCTCCTTGGCGTTGCTGTAGCTCGAACTTAATGACGGGCTGGCTGACGCGCACCTTTAGTGCCCCGTTGTGTATCTCGATGGGCTCTGAGTTGTTAGCGATGTTTGGTCCAACGATCTCCGCCCATGCGTCTTGGAGTGACCCGAGTGTGACCCCGTCACGGAGCCCCACTTCTTCTGCAATATCACTCAGGAAGGTCTCCACATGCGTGAGACCCTCTGTGACTGATGGCTCCTTACGAGCACCGCACCAGTCTAAAAACGAGCGATCTGCGCTAGCAGATCGCTTAAATTTCCAGAAGCGCTTATTTTTAGCCTTCTTCGCCATCGTCTCCAATAGCTTCTACCGGGCACCCTTCCATCGCCTCGACGCAGAGCTCTACTTCTTCAGCGGTTTCCGGTTGCTTAAAGACGTAGGAATAGCCCTCATCTTCTTCGCGGGTAAAGTTAGCAGGAGCGGTCTCACGGCAGAGATCGCAGTCAATACATTGGCAATCTACGTAAAACTTGCCTTTAACATTTTCGGGGTTTGTATCTTCAATATCAGCCATAGGAATTCTTGGTTCTAAGTTATGTCAGCAGGAGGTAGTCGGAAGAGTGCGAGGACTTGTAAATGAATTTCTTCCTATTTTTTTTCTGCCCGCAGGCACCATACCCTACTTTGAGGCAGGATCGAGGAGAATTTTCGTAGAAACGCAGCCAGGGCAGGGCTACCTCACTTTGCTAGGCTTATATAATTAAGGCTTTGCAACACAAGGACTTGTAAAGGGGGCTTGAAAACCTGGCTCAAACTCGTGTCTGCAGTTCGGTAAACCACAATACGAAGGATAGCCCCTAGGCAAAGACACGGAGCACGCGGAGA
>CAYWAG010000230.1:0-3828 GCA_964455925.1 uncultured Verrucomicrobiales bacterium
TTTTTTAGCGGAATTTAGCGCCTTTCGCGGTTGAAATGTCCTGCTCCCCCCACCTGAACAGTCACCTGAAATCATCTTACTCCGCTCTTGGCAAGGGGGTGGAATCAGTTAGGGTCTAGGGTATGGCGACCAAACCGTTTTTTTACCAGAAGCCTTACCCCCTGGGTGAGGACCAGACAGAATACACGCACTTGACGACCGATTACGTAAAGGAGGTCGACGTGGAGATCGATGGCGAGCGGCAGACGGTGCTGAAGGTCGATCCCGAGGGGCTGACCCACCTCGCGAACGAGGCCACAAAGGCGATCAACTTTACCCTGCGCTCCTCCCACCTAGAGCAAGTAGCCGCGATCCTAGATGATCCCGATGCCACTGATAATGACCGCATGATCGCGCTGATGCTGCTAAAGAATGCCGAGATCGCCGCGAACGGCATCCTCCCGTTCTGCCAAGATACGGGCACTGCCTCCATCATGGCTAAGAAGGGGCAACAGGTGTGGTCTGGCAATGCGGACGAGGAAGCCCTCTCCCTAGGGATCTATAAGACCTATACGGAGGAGAACCTACGCTACTCCCAGACCGTGCCTCTCTCCATGTATGAGGAGACGAACTCACGCACGAACCTCCCGGCGCAGATCGACATCGTCGCCACGGGTGGCTCCGCATACGAGTTCCTCTTTGTCGCCAAGGGCGGTGGCTCTGCGAACAAGACCTTCCTCTACCAAGAGACGAAGGCACTGCTGAACCCTGAGCGCATGAAGAGCTTCGTCATTGAGAAGATGCGCTCCCTTGGCACGGCAGCGTGTCCTCCCTATCACCTCGCCCTCGTCGTCGGCGGCACCTCGGCAGAGGCGACGCTCAAGACCGTAAAGATGGCATCCACCCGCTATTATGATGAGCTCCCTACGGAGGGGAATGAGCACGGGCAAGCCTTCCGTGATACGGAGCTAGAGGCCCAAGTCCTGGAGTGGGCGCGCGAGATCGGGATCGGGGCACAGTTTGGCGGCAAGTATTACGCGCTGGATGTGCGCGTGATCCGCCTACCACGCCACGGAGCGTCCTGCCCCGTGGGGCTCGGTGTCTCCTGCTCCGCAGACCGTCAGGCAAAGGCTAAGATCACTAAGGACGGCCTCTTCCTAGAGACCCTAGAGGCAAACCCCGGGCGCTTTATCCCCGATAAGTTCCGCGACTGGAAGTTCAAGGGCGTAGAGATCGACCTCGATCAAGGGATGGATAAGATCCTAGCGCAGCTGGATAAATACCCCATCACGACCGCCCTTTCCCTGAGCGGCACCATCATCGTCGCCCGTGACATCGCCCACGCTAAGCTAAAGGAGCGCCTAGAGAAGGAAGGCGACCTCCCAGACTATCTGAAGCAGCACCCCGTGTATTACGCTGGCCCAGCTAAGACCCCAGAGGGCATGCCCTCCGGCTCGTTTGGCCCCACCACGGCTGGGCGCATGGATGGGTATGTGGACCTCTTCCAGGCACATGGAGGCTCCATGGTCATGCTGGCTAAGGGGAACCGCTCGCAGCAAGTCACGGATGCTTGTCATAAGCACGGTGGCTTCTACCTCGGGTCTGCCGGTGGCCCTGCTGCCCTGCTGGCACAAGATCACATCACAGCCCTAGAGGTGCTCGAATACGAGGAGCTCGGCATGGAGGCCGTCTGGAAGATCACTGTGGAGAACTTCCCTGCCTTTATCCTGGTGGATAACAAGGGGAACGACTTCTTCGCCAAAATCAACGACTGCCCCATCTGCTAGGAGCAGCGCCCCCACCCCTCCAGCTTGCTGGAGGGTGATAATGGAGGATTATATACTCTGCACGCGCAGTGTCGTAGCGAGCGTGTGGGAGTTTCCAGGTGCGACCTCATGGACATCAGTGAGGGCATTGGCAGCCTCGATGCAGAGAAAGTCTTGGTATGCCACATCTGGGAGGTCACCCAGCCCCTGTGCCTTCTCGACCCAAGGGTTCCAGACCACTGCAGTGGTACTGCCCGCGCGCTCCACCGTGATCTCACGTTGCAGCGTTTCATCCCTAAGGGTTAGTGGCGCGGTCGTGCCTTCGTAAATGCGGTCCACCTCGCCGCTAAAGGTGACTGCCCCGTCCTGCTCACGTTGCGTATGTGTACCCACCGTATCGAGGTAACGGGTGGCATCCAGCCCTAACACGGAGGCGGTAGAGATGTCACCGACCGCTAGGTAAGTGTGGAGCGCGCCTCCAACCGTGAGTGCCGTGTCTCCCGTGTTCTGTGTCTCCAGCGCGATCGTGGCATGCGTGCCCAGCGTGATAGTCACCGTAGCGCGGAACGCCGCGTCCCAAATGGCGCGGGTCGCCTCACTATCACACAGCTCTAGGGTAATAGTGACCTCGCCCGCCGCCGTCTCCGCCACGGACTGCACCTGCCAAAACCGGTTACGCCCGATCCCATGCGCGGGAAGGGAGGCATCGGTCGGGTGCGCATTAAACCACGGCCAACACACCGGAACCCCGCCACGAATCGCCTTCCCCTCGCGATAAATCGCAGTGGGGCTAGTATAGATCACCGCCTTCTGCCCTGCGGGCGTCCACTCATACAGATGCGCCCCATGGAGTGCGACCTTAGCCGTACATAGCGGACTGGCTACCACCAGCACAGGGTAATCTGGCAAGGACAGGTCTAGAGACACAGAATCAAGATCTGCGACAGCAGTGGTCAGGGCATGTTGGTCCATACCCGCACTCTCTACGACCACAAGCCTCTAAACTCAAGCAGGAAGTAACACGAATCTCTGTCCTCACCAACCGAACAGCAAAGGGGAGTGACGGCGTATCGCCGTCAACAACCTTAACTCCGCAGTTGATTTTTGAACCGCAAAGGCGCGAGGACGCAAAGAAGATTGAAAAGTTGGGTATTTGTTATTTCTACCCTCCGTTCCGTTCACGAAAACATCAAATATTCAAATTCATATCACGCATCATGGTAACTATTCAGTGGCGTAAAAACGCGATAATCCTTCGGCTCGCGGAGGTGCCATTCATCTCTCAAATACCTTTCAACCAGCCCCAATCGGGGCGAAAAATATCAGCCCAGGGTAGAGATGAGCGTCCAAGGCGGCGCAAGCCCGACTTAGCGAATCGGCGCCCTGGGTTGAGAGCGTGCCAACATAAGCGCCGAACGTAGCCCTGCGTCTCTCCCTATCGTTTCTAGAGGCGCAATCGCAGAGAAGTGCGACCCCGAGGCGACCCTGATCCAGCTCCACCTCTGCCAGCGGTAGGAAGAAAGAACCTTTACGCTCGGCGGGTTTTATTGCGACGCCCTGCACCTAGGCCGCCGGGATTCCTCATGATCGCTTTCAGGGACCAAGGTATCCCTCCGGCTTATGTGGTTTTATGTCTGAAGTTACCTATTTTTCCCCTCTGAAATGGCGGCGAACGATTAAGAAGTAGCCCAGTAACTGTATAGAACCACCTAAGAGGAACATGAGTCCGTCCCGTGCTAAGCTCACCGTCACAAGGTCAATAGACGCATCCCCTCTGTAAACGTCGAGCGAAAGCAACCATAAGGTTTCTTCTTTGAGCGTCCAGAAACGAAATATCCAGAACAGCCCGAGCAGGAGCATCCACCCCCATAATATCGGCTGCCCAATCTCCTTTTGAACTCCTTTGTACCTGCCTTCTTGTTCTTTCTTGGAGAGAGGTGGGTCAGGTATCGTGAATCGGAATGTTTTCATTAGACAGAGCAGTTTAAGACCCCAGCACCAGTGCTAGAGGAGAGATCGTTAAGATATACCAAAAGGGAACAGAGGTGAGAAGCAAGGAATCTCATCTATTGGGGGACTGCAC
>CAYWAG010000231.1:0-3825 GCA_964455925.1 uncultured Verrucomicrobiales bacterium
GAATTTAGCGCCTTTCGCGGTTTAAATATCCTGCTACCCCAACCTGAATAGTTACTCTCATCGTAACAATTCAGGGCTGGTTTAAGGGACTTTGGGAGATGAGTGATTATCGCTTTCTCCCCTCCTTACTGAAGAGTTCCTAACTGCGGAATCAAGGTGAAATAACGCCAGCGGAGGAGCTGGGGCGGTGCGCTCTTACTCCGCTCCTAGGAAGGCGGTTAGGGGGCTGGTGGCTTCGGCTTTGGTGCTGACGGTGGGGAGACCCATTTCGTATGCGGCGCGTCCTGCCTCTACGGCTAGGTGGAAGGCCTTGCCCATTGTGATGGGGTCTTGTGCCACCGCGATGGCAGTGTTCACGAGGACGGCGTCTGCGCCGATCTCCATGGCCTCGGCAGCATGGCTGGGGGCACCCAGTCCGGCATCGACAACGACAGGGATGTTAGACTGCGCAACGATGATCTCGATCTGATCACGTGTAGCGACGCCTTTGTTCGTGCCAATGGGCGACCCTAGGGGCATGACGGTGGCAGTGCCGGCCTCCTCTAGGCGCTTGGCGAGGACGGGGTCCGCATTAATGTAGGGGAGGACGGTGAAGCCCTCCTTCACCAGGACTTCGGCGGCCTTTAGGGTCTCGATGGGATCTGGTAGGAGGTAGTTCGGGTCTGGGTGGATCTCTAGCTTGATCCACTTAGGCAGTCCGGCGGCAGCGGCGAGGCGGGCGAGCCGAATGGCTTCCTCCGCGTTCATCGCGCCACTGGTGTTCGCGAGGATGAGGAACTTCTCTGGATCGACAAAGTCGAGGATGTTGGCAAAGGGGTCTCCCTGCCCCGTCATATCCGCGCGGCGGAGGGCAACGGTGACGATCTCTGCCCCGGAGGTCTCGATGGAGTCCTTCATGAGTTGGTTAGAGGCATACTTTCCGGTGCCGATCATGAGACGTGAGCGGAACTCTCTCCCCGCGATCACTAGCTTATCTGTTCCTAAATCCATACCCCTTAGCTACCACCTGTACTAGAGCTGACAAGGCTAGAATGCGGAATAGGTCATGACTTTATCCGCCTAGCACGACCTGGCAGTTCAGCAGGATGTCGGCGAAGGGGTAGTCCTGAAAGGCCCCAAAGTGGGGGTGCTGGGTAGTGAGCCGTGCGCGTGTAGTGGCGGGGCTGGTGATCCCGCACAGGAACCGGGCGAGCTGGCGCGGGGTGCGCAGGGCGACGTGCTGCTCACTGGCGACGTCGCGGATGAGCTGGAGGGCGTCTAGCCCGACCTCTAGGGCCGGGGTGTGCGCGTGGAGGGAGTGCCCCTGGTGCCCTAGGCAGGCGGAGCAGCGGCCACAGGGGGCGGTGGTCTCGCCAAAGTAGTGCAGCAGCTGTGCCTCTAGGCAGGTCGTGTTCTCCGCCAGGGCGACGATGGAGTGGAGGCGCTGGAGCTCTTGCTCCTCACGGTGCGCAAAGTCGGCATCGATCTCGCGCGCGACCTCGGGGATGGAGGCGTCTAGCCCATGTGTGGTGGCTTGGTACACCATGAGGTATTGGCAGGGCTTCAGGTGGATGTCACCGTGGGTCTCCAGCCATTGGAGACTTTTGGCGATCTTCCCCTCCGGCTCGTCCAGGTGCTCGGCACTCCGGGCGACCTCTACCTTATACCGCGAGGGGTAGCGGGGCGAGGTGCTGGCGGTGTCAAACAGGCGCATGAGCCAGTCTTGCCGCTCTGGGCTGTGCCCTGCTAGGAGCTTGCCCATGGGCTGTAGGAGGGTGATCTCGTATTTACCGTGTCGCCAGCCACGGGACTGGACGTATCCGTCTAGCTCCAGGCGGACGAGGATGGTCTGGAGCACCTCTGTCTTAATATCATGCGCGATGGAGAGGTTATAGCGGTCCAGCGCGACCTCCTCACTCTGCTGCAGACAGGCGGCGACGAGGGAGTAGATGGCGTCCTTGCTGGGGCGCTTCCCATAGATAAAGTTCTCCAGCACGCTGAGGTCGTCTGCACAGGCGAGAAGGGTGCACTGGGAGGGGAGCCCGTCGCGTCCTGCGCGCCCCGTCTCCTGCACGTAGTTCTCGTAGGACTTAGGGAGGTTATAGTGGTAGACGTGCCGGATGTCAGCCTTATCGATGCCCATGCCAAAGGCGATGGTAGCCACGATGAGGTCACAGCCTCCACTCATGAACTCCTCCTGGATCTCGCTGCGCTTCTCTGCGCTCATCCCAGCATGGTAGCTGCGGGCGCGGATGCCGCCCTGCTTGATCAGGTAGGTGGTGAGGTGCTCGGTAGTCATCTGGCGTGTGACGTAGATGATGGTGGGCTCACCGGGATGCTGCTGGACGCGCTGGAGCAGGGTGTGGTCGCGCTCGTCAGCGGTGACAGGGTGGACGTGGAGGCTGAGGTTAGGCCGGCGGAACCCTGTCTGCACATGGTGCTGGGGGGCGACCCGAAAGCTCTGACAAATGTCGGCACTGACCTGTGGGGTAGCAGTAGCGGTGAGGGCGAGCCGTAGCGTGATGCCGAGGGTGTCTGCGCCATGGGCGATTTTCAGGTAGTCTGGGCGGAAGGCGTGCCCCCACTCGGAGATGCAGTGCGCCTCATCCACCGCGAGGAGGGCGATCTTTACCTCAGCCAGGCGCCCTATAAAGCTAGGGTTAGCGAACCGCTCGGGAGCGACGAAGAGGATGCGCAGGGACTGTGCGCGGAGCAGGGAGTAAACCTCCAGTGCCTCCTCCGTGGTGAGGGTGGAGTCTAGCTTACGGGCGGAGATGCCCTTACGCTGGAGGCTCTCTACCTGATCCTTCATCAGGGCGATGAGCGGGGAAACCACGATGGTCAGCCCATCCAGCAGGAGGGCGGGGAGCTGGTAGCACAGGCTCTTACCAGATCCCGTGGGAAACACCGCTAACGAGGAATGTCCCGCTAGGAGGTGCTGAATGACTTCCTCCTGCCCCGGGCGTAGCGAGGTAAACCCAAAGACCTGCTCTAGGGTTTGGTAAACCTCGGTAGGCTCTGACATAGGAGGAGGGAGAGTCTGATACCGCCCTAGGCCCTAGGAGAGCGCCTTCATGACGAGGGAGGAGAGGACCTTGCCGTCGGCACGTCCTGCCGCCTTCTCTTGTGCCAGTTTCATGACCTTGCCCATGTCCGCCTTAGAGGACGCCCCAGCCTCGGTGATGGACTCAGTAACGAGGGTGGCGATCTCGTCCTCGGTGAGAGGAGTCGGGAGGTAGCGGTCAAGCACGGCGATCTCCGCTTGCTCGTTCTCCGCTAGCTCGGCGCGTCCCGCCTCGGTGAACTGCGTGATGGAGTCTTGGCGTTGTTTGATCTGCTTACGGATGATGGCGATGGACTCCGCCTCATCCAGCTCTGCATCAGCGCCGCCTTTTTCGATCGCCGCGTTTTTAATCGCAGACTTCAGCGCACGAAGGGTAGTGAGGGCAACGGTATCCTTAGCCTTCATCGCGGCCTTGATATCATCCATTAGGGTCTTAGAGAAATCGGACATAGTGCGGGCACTCTGCCACCGCCACGCCAGATTGCAATTCCTTTCTCAGCATACCAGCGCGATGCAACCTGTTGGTTACTAACCCGAATCACACTACACGACATTTTTTACCCGCAGATTACGCCGATTTACGCAGATTATTTTGGGGGTATTCAGAGGTATTCTGTAATTTTCAGGGTAACGCTGAGATTCCTTTATGGTTTGTGAGGGCGAGAGAGTTTCAGGGTGAACTCCTATTGCAGGCGCAAATCAATGAATTTCCAAAAAATTAAATGGGAATCTGCGCAATCTGCGGGCGAAAATATGAGTAAGAAATTGTCGTGTAGTGTGAA
>CAYWAG010000232.1:0-3813 GCA_964455925.1 uncultured Verrucomicrobiales bacterium
CTGTATCTGAGTAGTGATCAGGTGGAGTTGGCGCTTCCTTTGCTAAAGCAGGAGAAAGAGGGGTTTCATGCCAATGTGTTCCGCAACCTGCAGAGTCATGACTACATTCATAAGAAGCGGGTGCGCTTAGATGTGCCCTTTATCCGTCAGCATCATATGACATGCGCGCCTGCGACCCTCGCGTCACTCGCACGGTATTGGGGGCAGCAGCCCGACCATTTACAGATCGCGGATGAGATCTGCTATGATGGGACTCCATGGTTTAAGGAGCGCCAATGGGCAGAGCGGAATGGGTTTATAGCGCGAGAGTTCAGGCTGACGCAGGAGGTGCTGATAGCGTTGATCAACCGCGACATCCCATTTACTCTTACCACTTCTTGGACCACGGGGGCGCACTTACAGGCCTGTATCGGGTATGATGCGCGCATAGGGGTAGCGATCGTGCGAGATCCCACGTATCGTCATTACGGGGAAGTCCTGATCCAGGAAGGGCTGATCGATGAACATCCAGTAGAAGGGCCACATGCGATGGTGATGGTGCCCGTGGATCAGAGTGCGCGCCTAGATGGAGTGGAGTTACCGGATACGGAGCTCTATGAGTGCTATCATAAGCTCTCCGTCGCGGTTGATAGTAAAGATGGGCAGATAGCAGAGGAGCAGTTGGCTCTGATGCAACAGTTGGATGCGGAGCATCCACTGATTTTGAGAGCACAGATCGATGTCGCTGGGCTGCATGAGGATATGTTGGGGCAGGCACGATCCTGGCAAGCCCTTTGCGAGCGTTACCCGTCTTCACATAAGCTCGCTTACCGGGCTCTCGGCTCACTCTCTGCCGTTCTCCCACATCACGAGTATTTAGCACATGTCGAGACCTGGAGTAAGAAAAAGGGCACGGATCCGATCTTCTACTCTGAGTATGGCGAGAATTTAATGCAGGATGTGGTGAATTGGGACGAGGCGAATCGTTCTCTGAAGAAGGCGGTGCGGTATCGGCGTGATAGTGGGCGTGCGTATGCGAGTTATGCGCGCTTTTTCTCACTCCAAGGTCAGGTTACACAGGCGGCGCAGTATCAGCGCGTGGCTAGCAGGTTTGAGAGCACCTTTGAGCCGTATGCGTTGGTATACTTTGACTACACGGTGCAGCTAGGGGAGCGCGAGAAGGGAGTGGCCTTTCTCCGTGAGCGGGTAGAGCTCCATGGTGAGCACGGCTCTGGCGTGTGGATCTCCCTCGCTAAGGCCTACATGCAGCTCGGGCAGCATGATCAAGCGAGAGATACACTAAGGGCCGCACTGGTAAAACATCCTGATGATGGGGAGCTACTGATCTATACGGCACGGCACGCTGTAGGCTGGGGGGATGAGGAAGAGGCGCAGAGGTACCTGAAGCATGCGTATGATCACATAGATGAGGCTGCCTGGAACCGTAATGCGGCGGACTTCTATGCGTTTATCGGGGAATCCTCAAAGGTGAAGGGGTGTTATGAGCGGCTCATTCAGCTACAAGACACCGATAGTGATGCGCATTATTCCTATGCCATGACACTGAAGGAGGAGGAGCGTGAAGCCGAGGCGGATGCGCATATGCAGGCTCTGTACACCCGCTACCCTCAGCAACGTCCAGTGCTAGTTGCCCTCGCTAAGTGGTGGACCAGACGTGATGCCCAGCAAGCCCTGCGGTTCTTAGAAGAGGCACATACACTGTACCCTACCGACCTATGGGTGATCCGAGAGATCGCTCTAGCGCACCAGAAGTTACAGAACCTAGAGCAGGCAGAGCAACACGCTCGTCTGGCATTGAGTAAGAATCCTAAGGACGAGTCCTCATATGGGATCTTAGCTGATATTCTAGCGGAGCAATCCCAGTTTGACGAGTCCTATACCCTCTACCAAGAAGCCTTAAGGATTCGCATCGATTATTGCTGGGCGATGGAGCAGATTATGCATTTGGCGCGACAGCTCAACCGGCAGGAGGAAACCGTGGAGTTCCTTCAATCCCAGCTCCAGTCGCAAATTACAGACGGTAGTGGGCTGTATGAGTTTCAGGCGCAAGCTTATCGCTACTTAGAACCAGAGACGATGGAGCGGTTCCTGATGCAGATGCAGACTAGCAGAGGGGATTTGTGGCAAACGCATGCAGCCCTGCTACAGCATCTAACAGAGATGGGGGAGCCGCAGCGTGCGCTAGCAGTAGCACAGCAGATGACAGAGCAGTTCTCCCTCCTTCCACGGGCGTGGATGGAACTCTCAGGAGTCTATGCTACGATGGGGGACTATCAGAAGGAATATGAGGCCCTGGCAGAGACCTTACGTCTCTCTCCATCTTGGGGCTGGGCTGCGCGTAAGTTCTCCGAGAGTGCGGAACGCTTAGGGCACTACGCAGAGGCGGAGCAGGCCTTACGCGACGCCATCCAGCAAGATCCGTTAGAGAGCATAAATGTGGGCTACCTGGCAGAGCTGCTGTGGCGTCTCGATCGCCGGGAGGAGGCGTATGAGAGCCTAGAGAAGGCTCTCTTACGTAGCCCGAATTATGGATGGGGGTGGACGACCTTAGCCTCATGGAGCGAGGTGCTGGGGCATTCATTAGATCAGATGTTAGCGGCGGCCCGAGAGGCTCAAGGTCATACCGTGCAGTGGTGGACCATAGAAGTAGAAGTGCAGCAGAAGCTAGAGAATCATGATCAGGCCTTAGAGGCGATAGAAGCTGGATTAGAACGCTTCCCTCACGAGGTAGACTTCTACGACCTTAAGGCCTGTATTTTGGCCTATCAGTACCGCTTCGAGGAGGCGCTCGAGGCGCTCGAGTATGAGAGTGTTCCCGGAATGCCAGAGCGTACGTTATCAGCACGCCGAGCATGGGTATGGTGGATGAGTGGCCAATACGATCAGGCGGTGGAGGCGATGAAGCAATGCGTCCAGCAATATCCAGACTATGTCTGGGCAATAGAGCAACTGGTTGGGTGGCTCCGGCAGCGTGAGGAGCACACAGAGCTACTGAACTACGCTAGGATGTGGGCCCGACTCTCGCCCAATGAGCACCTCCCGTGGGCGAACCAAGGGCTGGCTCATGTAGAGCGTAAAGAGCGTGCAGAGGCGATCTCAGCCCTAGAGAAGGCACTCAATATTCACCCCCAATTCAGCTTCGCTCTCAATCAGTTGATCGAGTATCACCTAGAGGATCAGAATATTGAGCTAGCAAGAGAGCTCCTAGAAACACATAAACACTATCAGGAGGAAAGCGCGTATTTCTACCAGCTCGGGCTAATAGAAGGGAAAGTGCAGAATAAGCAGGCCGCATTAAATGCACTACGTGCAATGACTAAGCTGGATGAACCTGTATTAGATCAGCTAGCAGGTCTAGTCTCTGTCTTTGAGGCGAACAAGTGGATGCAGGACTATAAGAGCACCGTGGCGGCCGTAAGCTCCGCGGGGCAGGCTGGTAATGCATGCACGCTTATCGCCTGGGCCTGGGACTACACAGAGCCAGAGTATGCGGCATACCTAACTAAGATCGTGGCATCTGATTATCCACCAGACATTAAGCAGCAAGTCCTGCTCCACGTGCCGAGCTGTATTGAGTCGATGAAATCCCATACCCTCGTGCAGAAGGTGCTGAACATCCCCGCCTTCCGCCAGAATGATGAGTTGTGGGCTAGAGTCTTACAGATGCTGACATCGTTACCATATGCCGCAGAGGGGGCAGAGTGGAGCAATGACTTTCGTCAGCGATCAGGATTAGAAAGCTGGATGTTAGGGAACCGAACGCTTTGCCTGGTAGGATCTGGACAGGTGCAGGAAGCAGAGGTCACTGTGGAC
>CAYWAG010000233.1:0-3811 GCA_964455925.1 uncultured Verrucomicrobiales bacterium
CCACCCGCCTCCCTCTACCCGGGGCTTTGGGCTTTCTCCCCTATCAGGGAGACCTGTCCGCGAAGTTTCTTGTGATAATGCTCTCCTACCTGAACAGTTACCAAGAGGCTGAAAAAACGATCCTCTGTCGCTGCTTTAATCCCCCGTGTAATGGAGGGCTAAAAGTTATTCCGCGCTACGAGGTCTGCGTAGCGTAGGGCGGATCCGCCGAAGAGGTCTAGGGCACTGCCTACGGTGTAGTCTAAGCCGCCTGCGCTTTGCTCTTGGATGATGTTGATCTCGTTTCTGGATGAGATTCCTCCGGCGTAGGTGAGGGGGAAGCTGTTGTGGTCGCGGCTCCATTGGCCGAGCCACTTCACAAGTGGGGCGTCCATGCCACCGCAGAGCCCTTCGACATCGGCGGCGTGAATGAGAAACTCATCGCATGAGGAGGCGAGCGTGGTGAGGGTCTCTGGCGTGAGGGGGAGGTCGGTCAAGGTTTGCCAGCGGTTCATGGCGACGATCCAGCCGTCTTCATGTGCCTTACAGCTAAGGTCTAGCACGAGTCGCTCGCGTCCTACCTCGGCACGCAGAGCCTCTAGGGCGTCTGGGAGAAAGTGCCCCTCGCGGTCAAAGACCGACGAGGTGACGATGACATGACTGGCACCTGCCTCTAGCCAGGTAGTGGCGTTCTCGCGTCGGATGCCTCCTCCGATCTGGAGACCTCCACGCCATGCTCCCAGAGCTTGGCGGGCGGCGTCATCATTGCCAGGGCCGAGCTTGATCACGTGTCCACCAGTGAGGTTATCAGCGCGGAACTGCTCTGCAAACTGGGCTGGGCTACGCTCGCTCACGAAGTTCTCGCGGGGAGTGTCGCCTGCCGTATCTGTTAGGGTGCTCCCTACGATCTGCTTTACTTGCCCTCCGTGGAGGTCGATGCAGGGGCGGAACTTACTGATGTTCATGGTGGGGTGTGAGGGGGTTAGAGATTATCGAGGACGCCGTTGAGGAGGGGGATGGCGTCCTCTGTGGAGAACTTACGGGCGAGCTCTAGGTTCTCGTTAATGACGATGCCTTTGGGTAGCTCTAGAATCATGAGTTCATAGGCGGCGAGGCGGAGGAGGTTAAGCTCTACGCGCCCGATCTGGTCTTGCGTGTAGTGGTGCAGGTGGGTGGACAGAGCCTCGTCGATGCGCTCGATGTGTTTGATGACGCCATCGGTGTAGCGCTGCGCTTCTGCCCTTAGTGCGACTTGTTCCTGGCTGGCCTTTGAGAGGGCGGCGATGGAGCGTTGGTCTGGGTACTCTAGCGGCGATGCGATGTGGTCGATGCGCTGGGTCAGGTCTGTCAGCGTCTTGGTGACCTTCTGGAGCTTAGAGAGCTCCGGGGCGGTGAAGCTGGATCCGTCGAGCGAGGTCGTAAAGGCGAGGAGCTTAGGGCGTAGGGTGAGCCCTTTCAGGTAGAAGGCGTCGATCTCATCTAGCTTGCTGAGCTTCCCTAAGGCGGAGTAGCTTAGCGCTAGGGCACTGACCTCCTTACGGAGCGAGAGTGCGGTGCGGGCCTCCTTATCGAGCTCGTAGGTCTTCATCATCGGGGCGATCACCTGAATGAGGTCATGGAACTCCTGCGCGCGCTGGGGGAGGGCGGGTAGTTGGTGCTTTAGCGCCTTGAGCGCGAGCTTGTTGATGGTGGCTTGCTCTGGCTCTAGGGCGAGCTCCCAGGTATGATCATCTAGGGACGCTCCCTTATGTGCGGTGTGGGCGAAGAGCGAGAGGAGAGCTTTCTCGCGGATGTCTCGAGGAGTGGGCATAGAAGTGTGAGATAGACGTTAGGTGGAGAGATTAGGCGAGGTCAGCGACGAGGTTGAGCATTTGGTAGGCGGTGCGCGCGGCTTCTACCCCACGGTTGAGGTCCGCACCCATGCAGCGCTCACGGGCTTGATCCAACGTGTGCACGTGCAGGACTTCGTTCATGATAGGAGTGTTATGCTCCAGCGCGAGGTCCATCAGGGCGTGTCCTACGGCGCTGCCTACATGCATGTCATGCGCGGTGGATCCCTTTAGGATCACGCCTAGGGCGATGTAACAGTCGATGCTACGGCTAGAGCGTGCCAACGCCTGAATCGCCATCGGAACCTCGAACGATCCTGGAACACGTACAATCTGGATCTGCAGGGTAGGAGCCAGCTCCTGCAGTTCCGCCTGACAGTGCTCCACCAGGGCATCGGTGTAGTCCTGATTAAAGTTAGATGCCACAATGGCAACGGTGTTCTGCGAGTAATCACGGTCGGTGAGTGCTGGCTTAGGCGGGATCTGCTGTGACATGGGCGATGGTGATAACCACGCTCATCACAAAGGTAAAGCTTAGAATGGAAGAAGGGTGTGATTTTATCGGGGGGATTTCTGTGGAGAGCGGTCATTCAGACCGTCCCCGTCAGGGAGACATTCAGTCTCCCTCGCTACACCAATCAGCTTCTCTCATCGTCACTATCCAGGTGGGAAAAATACCGTTCCGTGTGAGCTTGTGAGGCAGGGGCGTGTGAAAATCTCCTTGAGACCTGAAGGCGGGAACGCTATAAAGCTCTTGCTTATCGATCATTATGATAGAGATTGAACATAAATACTTACTTAAGAATGAAGAATGGCGAGAGATCGCCTCTGATGGAGTGCGCTACCAGCAGGCATATATTTCTACGCATAGGGGTGGGCCTACTATCCGCGTCCGTATCGCTGGGTCGCGCGGGTTTATTACCCTTAAGGGGCCTCGCGGGGGCGGGCAGGGTATTTCGCGTACAGAAATGGAATACGAGGTCCCGCTGGGCGATGCGATTACGATGATGAAGGAGTTTGTGGACTCTCCCACGATCGATAAGATCCGGCACATTGCGGTTTATAAGGGGAAGACTTGGGAGATCGATGAGTTCTTTGGCGATAACGCTGGGCTCTGCATCGCTGAGATCGAACTTTCCTCCGAGGACGAGGAGTTCGACCTCCCTCCATGGATCGGCGAGTGCGTCTCCCTGGATCGCCGCTACCGTAACTCTAAGCTCGCCCGCGACCCCTTTAAGGACTGGGGGTAATAGAAAAGGCGTAAATATGGGCTTTCCTTTGTGGGTGGATACGGTATGTAGGGTGGGGGAGTAGTCCTGAATGTAGCCATGGAGTCGAGTGAGTTAGAGAGTGCTAAGCTGCACGGCGGTGTCCGTGGTGTGGGGCGATGGTTTTTGCGGATTGGTGGGGGCTTGTTGGCGTTGCTGTTATGCGCGGTGGTGGTGTTAAATGGTGCTGGGGGGCGTTGGTTGATCCAGCGGCAGGTTACGGCGGTGTTAGAGCGGCAGGGGTATGTGCTGGAGGCTCCCTTTATGTTAGAGGGCACGGCCTTGCGTGGTTACGAGCTGCGCGAGCTGGCGATGACGAGTGCGGGGGGGCTGCAGGAGGTGGTGGTCGACCATGCCTCGGTGGGGTATTCGGTGCGCGGGCTGATGCGGCAGGAGGTGGAGGCGGTGTCACTAGGGCCGGTGCGGGTGGTGATGGATTTGGCGCGGTTCCCAGAGGCGGCGCAACAGGTGGAGGCACCGGTGGCTGACAGGGGCATAGCGGGCTTACGGGAGAGCTGGTCATCTGTGCGTCGCTGGGCGTTATCTCCAGAGGTCGCGTTCCGTGAGGTGGAGGTGGTCGTGTTACGTGCGGGGGCTGAGGTCGCGGAGTTTCGGGTGGGGGCGCTGGAGCATGCGGCGGGGAGTGAGCGGTTTGTGGTGTCTGAGTTCTCGGCGCGTGATGCGCGGGGGCGACAGACGGGGGCGCAGCGCTTACAGCTAGACTGGAGCGAGCAT
>CAYWAG010000234.1:0-3780 GCA_964455925.1 uncultured Verrucomicrobiales bacterium
GTGCTGGAGTTGCTGACGATAATGGGATAGGGGGGCGGTATGCGGGGCAGGCCATGGGGCTGCAGTCTGTGACGCTGGTTCAGACGCTGGGGTGCGATCGATCAGAATGGCACGCTGGAGAGACTGACCGGGGTAAAAGGCGAGCTCTGCCTGGAACTGCTCCCCTGGGGGATGGGAGCTGCTCCGCTTGCCCAGGGTGGCGGGGAAAAAGTCCAGCAACAGGGCGAAGGTGGGAGTCTCAGGCTCTGGGGCTGGGCTGAGCCTCATGAGCCAGGTGGCTTGCTCTACCAGACCGTCACGGCGGGTGCGGATGACCTCGCCTATGACCTCCCAGTGTGCGGTGAAGCGGGGGGCGGCGGTGTTCTCGTAGATGCTCTCTCGGGTCTCTGCGGTGGCGATAAGGCGGTAGAGATCGGGCGCGGTTGGGGCGGCGCGCCAAGCGTGCGCGAGGAGCTGGAGCTGGCCGAGTTCGGCGATGAGGGCGTCTGCCTGGAGTGCGGAGGGGAGTTCGAGAATCCGGCTCGGGAGTTCATCGACCCTCCCTGCGAGGGCGGCGGCCTTTCCATCCACGAGCCGCGCAGCGATCTTTCGGCAGCGTTCGGTCAGCTCGCGCTGGAGGGAGGTGACCCCGAGCTGGAGCTGGTCAGAGATCCAGTCCTGGAGTTCCCCCGTGGCGGTGTAGATGGCGGCTTGGGTTTGAGCGGCACGTTTTTCGGCGGCGGCTTTCTTTCGTGCTTCGGCCTTTGGGTCGATGGGTTTCTCTGGCTCGGCGGCTCCTGCGATGGAGATATTCTTAGGGGCCTTAGTGGTGTCGGCTGGCTTTGTGCCGGTCTTACGGCGTCGGCCGAGCCAGTCGTTCACCCAGTCTGGCACCTCACCTGGGGAGTAGTCACCTGGTGACTCGGCATACATCCACATGAGGGTTAGGGCATGCTTGCAGGGGAACTTACGGGAGGGACAGGTGCACTTATAGCCGTGGTCGCCAGTATCTACGACGACTCGGTAAGGGTTTGCGCCGGAGCCTTGGCACTCGCCCCAGATGAGGTCGCTTCCGGCTTGGTCTGTGCAGCGCACGGGCCATTTGCCGGGCTTCATCAGCTTCGCCGCGGCCTTGAGGGAGGCTTGGTCAGGGGCGAGGGATTCTACTATTTCTACCGTAAGGCTCATACCGAATCTGGGAGGGGTTCTGCGGGGATGGTTTTGATGTCTTGGCTAGAGGCCCATTGAGCGATGTCTCCACGTTGGAGAGCGGTGGCCATGAGGTCTGGAAACTGGTCTGGAGTGCAGGCAAACACGGGGATGCCGAGGGCGGATACTTGCTGGGCGGTCTGGGGGCAGTAGAAGGGCTTACCCTCATCGGAGAGGGCGAGGAGCACGATGACATTGACGCCACTCCGCACACAGTCGGCGAGACGGCGGAGCATGTCCTCTCTGCTACCGCCCTCGTAGAGATCAGAGATCATCACGAGGTGCGCCTTTGCGGGTTGCTCGATCTTATCGGCGCAGTAGGCTACCGCTCTGTTAATGTCTGTCCCGCCACCGAGCTGCACCCCGAAGAGAACTTCTACGGGGTCTTCTAACTCATCTGTGAGGTCCAGGATGGCCGTGTCAAAGCAGACGAGCTTTGTCTTTACCACGGGGAGAGATGCCATGACGGCGGCAAAGATGGAGGCATAGACCACCGAGGGCGCCATGGATCCGGACTGATCCACACAGAGCATCACCTCGTCCAGATCCACCATGCGTCGTTGCTGTCGCTTAAACCCGATGAGCCGCTCTGGAACCACGCTTTTGTACTCCGCTTGGTAGTGCTTGAGGTTGGCGAGGATCGTCTTGGGCCAGTCAATGTCGTTTGGGCGGGGGCGGAAGGTGCGCTTAGAGCGGTCTAGGGCGCCTCGGATCGCCTCTGCAGTTTTGCTCTCCAGTCGCTCAATGAGTTCCGCCACCACCTTGGCAATGACCTCGCGGGTCGTGTCCTTAGTCTTATCTGGCATGACGCCACGCATAGACACGAGCGTGGCTACGAGGTTGACATCCGCCTCTACCGCCTCCAGGAACTCTGGCTCCAATAGCATTTGCTCGAGACCTAGGCGCTCAAAGGCATCCTTCTGGATCACCTGTACCACGGAGGAGGGGAAGTAGTTCCGCACATCACCCATCCACTTAGCGATGCGGGGGGAGGAGCTACCAAGCCCGCCTTTGCGTCCACCTTTGCCGCCTGACCGAGCATCTCCATCACCATAGAGAGAGGAGAGCGTGGCGGAGACCTTTTGGTCCTCTGCTGAGAGCTGGTCTTCCTCGCTCCCTAGGGCTAGACGCCAGCGGCGTTCCTGGTGTTGGTCTTCTGTGTGGCTCATGGTTGGTTTGCGGAGGGTTGGGAGAAGAGGGCCTGTAATGCCTGGGCGTGTTCTTCCCAGACGGTGGAGAAGTTCGGGATGAGTTCTCTGGCGGTTGTCGATGTTGTGCCAAAGAGGGCGTCTAGGAGGTGCTTACGCTCCGTTTTATCCAAGCTAGAAAACACCCTGCGGAATAGCGGAAGGTGCTCCATGAAGGACTCCTCCTCTAAGCTTGTCAGCCAATGGTTAACGGCTCCTCGGAGAGCCTCATCGTGGATGAGACGGGTGCCGCTGCCTTCGAAGAAGCCCTCGAAGAAATCCGCGGCTTCTGCCACGGGCGTCCCGGGGGAGAGCTGCCGCTCAATAAGCAGGGCGGCGTCCTCCGCGGCAATCGCCTCGGCCTCATACAGCACGCGCGCGGCGGCACCTACCACGAGGCGCGCTGCCTTGGCATCGGACAGGAGGTGATGCAGTGCCTCCTGCCAGCTGATCAGCTCTGCGTCATCTGGGGCGACGATCAGGCGGATGGCATGATCCGCCTCTAGGAGGATCCGCTTCATCTCTGTGGCGGCTTCACGGTCGAGGTTATGCGAGGCGTACGGTAGCGCTAGGGCGCCTTGAGTAGAAATCTGCTGGAAGAGGGACGCCATCTGAGTGGTATCCGTGGCGCGGGCCTCTCCGTATCGGAGGATGTTGGCTAGAGGGGGGAGAGTCTGTAGGAGGTCGTGGCAGTCGCTGGAGCGGGAGGCGCATTCCTGTAAGCGCAGGATGCCGATCTCTGCGCAGGCACTGAGCTGCGCGGTGAGAGCCTGCATAATGTGCGAGGCGAGGGTGGGCAGAGAGCGGGTCTCCTCAACGGCGGCGGCCAGCTTGCCAGAGGCGGCCTGCTGGATAGTGGCACCATAGACGAGGTGCTCCACGAGCTCTACCGCATACTCAGGCTTCCAGCTCAGGAGCCAGTTCTCCCGAAAGGTGCCCCGGGAACGCCCTGCATCCCTGAGCGTGCCCCATTCTACGCCTAGGATGCTCAGGCGGTGCAATAAGGTCGAGCGGAACAGGCCCGAATCTGTGCGGAGGTCGAGAGAAAGGTCTCGATCCAGAGCCTCTGGCTTAAGGCGGGCTGCTTTTTGCTGGCGGCTGAGGTCCTCTAGCAGCGGGGCGAGCGGCACCTCCTCGGGGATCACGCCGACCTCATTTCCGACTAGGAGCTGAGCCTCAACGGTCTGCCAGAGCATGGGCTCTCCGAAGCAGAGGCAGGCAATACTCGCCTCACACAGCTCATCATACCCCGGAGCGGCTCGGTGTCTCAAGCTCGCCAACGAGACCGCCAACCTCTCCGCCTCGATCACCGATGCTGAGGGGACAAAGTAGCCACTCTCCCGCAGTGTGCGAGCGATCTTTACCAGCCAGAGAGTCACCATAGACTCGCGCGGGGTTTGCCAGA
>CAYWAG010000235.1:0-3775 GCA_964455925.1 uncultured Verrucomicrobiales bacterium
TTAAAAAGCCCCCCCTGGTAACTATTCAGGTGGGGGTAGCAGGACATATAAACCGCGAAAGACGCTAAATTCCGCTAAAAAAGAGAGGAACGCAAACCTGCATGGGAGTGCACCACCGTATTACGTGCCACGCGAGCATATTAGAGTGAACCAGAATAGTCACAGAGCAAGAGTTCACAGACTTAACGCCGGACTCGCCCTGTTGCTCCTACGCCTTCCTTAAAGTAAGCTACAAGAGACTTCGCTTTGATCATGCAATCAGTCCAGTCCATTTTAGCGCAATTTAGCGCCTTTCGCGGTTAACCACTCCTTCTGCCCCACCTGAATAGTTACAGCCCCCGCATCATACGGGGGCTTGGCGGAGTGCAATCAAAAATAAGGGAGAGTTACGAATCTGCGTAGATTAGTAGTAATGGAGAGTGAAGATGCTAATTGAGGCTTTGAGGAGTGATGGGATCGCAATTAAGTATGATGATTCACGCAAAAGACACCTAAAACCTAACACCCTCTGCGATAATCAGTAATCAGCATCACCACAAAGCGCCTATTCCTTCCACAAACTTCCGAGAAGAGGCTCTACACTGCGCCGTATGCAAGCATGGCGTCTGCGACTTTGACGAACCCTCCGAGGTTGGCACCGAGCGAGTAGTTGACCTGCTCTGACCCATCATCGCCGTATTGCACACACTTACGGTGGATCTCATGCATGATGTTCTGGAGCTTAGCGTCCACCTCACCGCGAGACCACGAGATCCGGAGCGAGTTTTGGGACTGCTCTAGCCCAGAGACTGCGACGCCTCCGGCATTTGCTGCCTTTCCGGGGGCAAAGAGGACTGCGTTCGCCATCAGCACCTCGTGAGCCTGTGGCGTGGTCGGCATGTTGGCACCCTCCGCCACCGCTACCAGACCGTTGCGGACGAGCTCGCGGGCATCTGCCTCATGTAGCTCGTTCTGAGTCGCACACGGGAGAGCGACCTGCGTCGGCACAGACCAGACAGACCCTGTATCATAATATGTAGCAGCGGGGAACTGGTCTGCGTATTCATGGATGCGCCCACGGCGCACCTCCTTTAGGTCGATCAGATACGCCAGCTTCTCCGCATCGATCCCGTCAGGATCATGAATATAGCCCGATGAGTCCGATGCCGTAATGACCTTAGCCCCGAGGGACAGTGCCTTTTCGATGGCATACAGTGCCACATTACCGGAGCCAGAGACAGAGACCGTCATTCCATCCAGGGAGCGTCCATGGTGCGTGAGCATGTTCTCTAGGAAGTAGATCGCGCCATACCCCGTGGCTTCCTTCCGCCCCAGGGAGCCGCCAAACTCGAGCCCCTTACCTGTAATCGCCCCCACGAACCGGTTCTCCAGCCGCTTATACTGCCCAAACATATAGCTGATCTCACGCGCGCCCACCCCGATGTCACCCGCTGGGATGTCTGTATCCTCCCCAATGTGACGAGAGAGTTCCGTCATGTAGGATTGGCAAAAGCGCATCACCTCCAGCTCACTCTTCCCCTTAGGGTTAAAGTTTGATCCCCCCTTACCGCCCCCCATGGGGAGACCGGTGAGGCTGTTCTTAAAGATCTGCTCAAACCCCAGGAACTTAAGCACGCTTTGGTTCACCGACGGATGGAAGCGCAGCCCCCCTTTATACGGCCCGATGGAGTTATTAAACTGTACGCGCCACCCTCGGTTCGCCCGAAACTGCCCCGCATCGTTCTGCCATGTCACCCGAAAGATGACGATGCGATCTGGCTCCGTGAGCCGCTCTAGGAGCTGCGCCTCCTTATACTTAGGGAAGGCGTTAATGTAAGGGATCAGGCTCGTGGCGATCTCCTCCACCGCTTGGTGGAACTCCGGCTCATGGGGGTTACGCTTACGCAGTCCTTGCATAAAGGAGGCTAACTCTTGGGAATGTTCTTTCTGCATCCTCTCTATTGAATGCTAATCCCGCCGCAGAAAAAACGCTAAAATATAATAAAACACAACTTTGTTGTTACTACACCCCTCAGATTCACGTAAAGATGGTATAAGATCAGACTCATGCATACTAGACCTCTCTCCGTAGCCCTCTTCCTCCTGTCCGTAGCGATGCCCGCACAGGCACTAGACACCCTGCCCCCCATCGTCGCCAGCGCCGAGCCATCGTGGCTAGAGACCTTAAAGCAAGGCGGCATCATCATCATTGTGCAGCTCCTACTCTCCGTCCTCGGCGGCGGGTTTATCCTAGAGCGCTGCTTCCACCTGAAGCGTAAGGCCGTGCTCTCTAAGGACACCATCACGAAGGCGCGCGCGCTGTGGGACCAGCAGAAGTACGACGAACTCGCCGACCTCAAACACACTGCCCCCTCCATTGCCACAGAGATCATCTCCTTCCTCGCCACCCACCGCCAGCAGTCACCGGGCGACCTCAGCACCAGCGCGGGTGACATTGCCGCGCGGGAGCTAGAGATCCATACCCAAAAGGTTTACCCCATCGCCGTCGTCGCGACCCTAGAGCCACTCATCGGACTGCTCGGCACCGTCGTTGGGATGATGGCAGCCTTTAAGACCGTCGCCAGTGTCGGCGCACTGGGCGACGCCTCGCTCCTAGCGGGCGACATTAGTATGGCACTGATCACCACGGCCGTCGGCCTCGCCATCTCCGTGCCGTTCCTAGGGATCTACCACTTCTTTAAGAGCCGCATCGCCCTCTACACTGCGGACCTAGAGAAGGAGATCACCGACCTCATCAGCGACTGGTTCATGAAGGATCAATAAGCCCCCTACGTATGAAAGTCAGAAACAAAAACAGCGCAGACAGCACCCTAGAGGTCCAGATGGCACCTCTCATTGACTGCGTGTTCCTGCTGCTCATCTTCTTCCTCGTCTCCACCACTATGAAGAAGCAGGAACCCGGAGTGCCGCTCCAGCTCCCCACCAGCACCACGCAGTCCTACCTCACCACTGACGAGGGTGCCCTCGCGCTCAGCATCCGCGCAGATGGGGCCCTCTACCTCGACGGCATCGCCATCTCCAGAGCCACCATGCAGCGTAAGGTCAAGGAAGCCGCACAGCGCCAGCCCGCGCCCACCGTCCGCATCCATGCAGACCACGCCACGCCCTACGGCCATGTCGCCGAAGTCGTCGAGTATTGCCAGTTCACCGGTCTGAACGTCATCGGCTTACGCCTAGCACCGCAGCCCGACCAACCAGAGGAGTAATCCATGCCAAAGCCCCCACCGCCCTCACTCTGGACGCTAGGTTCCCTCGCCCTCCATGCCCTCATCGGAGGCGTCCTGTACCTCGCCACTACTGGAACACCCACCACAGCGCCAGCGCAACCGCGCCCGCCCTCTAAGCAGGAGCAGCAGCAGACCCAGCACGCACAGCAGCAGAAACACGCAACAGAACAAAGGTTTCGCGACCAGCTCCGCGACATGCAGCAGCAGAGCGCGGATCTAAAAGAGCGCCTTAGCAAAGCCACCGACGCCGCGCAAGCCATCGCCCAACGCCAAGCCGCCGAGGCACAAGAAAGAGCAGAGGACCACATGCACCAAGCAGCCGACCTCCAGAGAAAGGCCCTCGCTAAGCAACAGGCACTCCAGTCCATGCAGGTCACGCCCTCAGACCTCCAGCCCCTCACGGACTCCCCCACCCTGCAGCAACTCGACGCCCAGCGCCAGGCGCTCCACCAGCACCTACAGAACGCACAGAAAACCCTCGCAGAGGCCCAGCAGCTCCAGCAGGACGCCCTCCAGCAACAAGCAGAGGCACTCGCCGCGCTCGACGT
>CAYWAG010000236.1:0-3749 GCA_964455925.1 uncultured Verrucomicrobiales bacterium
GGGTGAATTCCTATTGCAGGCGCAAATCAATTAATTTCTAAAAAAACTAAATGGAAATCTGCGTTAATCTGTTCAATCTGCGGGCAAAAATACTAACAGAAAAATGTCGTGTAATGTGGAACGCCCTTAAGGAATACGCAGGGACTGCCCTGGGTGGATGGTCGTGCCGGTGATGCCGTTAGCGCGCTGGATTGCAGATACGGTGGTGCCGTAGCGCAGGGAGATCCGGTAGAGGTTCTCTCCCTTCTTAACCGTGTGTGAGCGGTATGTGGGAGTGGGGCGAGGAGTAGGGGGCGTGCTCGCTACCGGGGCACTGTAGACCGGGGCCTTGGGCGCGGTATAAACAGGGGGATTACTCGTTGGGTAGCCGCTTGGAGGGGTGGCGCTCCCGATGACGCTGGGCTGGCGGCGTTGGTAGGCTGGGGCGTCCGCCTCATGCTCCAGGTAGTCCCCGCCTTCATTAAAGGGGCCGTAGCCGGGATCATAGAGCCCATCGTTCCCAGCAGATGGGGGCGGCTGGGTGGAGGGCTGCCCCACTGTATCCACACAGGAAGGGAGGAGCAGACATGCTAGCGGAGCGAGGAGGAGGCTAATGGGGTTACGGGTAAAGTGCATAGGATCGTGATGTGGTTGTCCTTATGGGACGGGGGGGGGTGTGGAATAATTCGATCATTGGGGTTGATCGCTGGATTTTTTTTGCTACCAGTGGGGGATAGAAGATATGAAAATTGTAGTAGCATATTCAGGAGGCTTAGATACGTCCGTTATTCTTAAGTGGCTTAAGGAGCATTACTCCGCCGAGGTGATCGCGTATTGTGCCGATATTGGTCAGGACGAGGAACTCGATGGGCTCGAGGAGAAGGCCATCCAGACTGGTGCCTCTAAGTGTTACATCGATAACCTCAGAGAGGACTTCGCCAGTGATTACATCTTCCCGATGTTCCAGGCGAACGCGCTCTACGAGGGACGTTACCTCCTCGGCACCTCCATCGCCCGTCCCTGTATCTCTAAGGGGATGATGGATGTCGCTATTAAGGAAGGCGCAGATGCCATCGCACACGGCGCGACCGGTAAGGGGAACGACCAAGTGCGGTTCGAGCTCTCCGCTGCCGCTCTCGCTCCTAACGTCGAGTGCATCGCGCCATGGCGTGACCAAGAGTTCCGCGATGCCTTCCCCGGCCGTAAGGAAATGATCGAGTATGCAGAGAAGCATAATATCCCGATCAAGGCGAGCATGAAGAAGCCCTACTCCACAGACCGTAACCTCCTCCACATTTCCTTTGAGGCCGGTGCACTGGAGGATCCATGGCATGATGCTACTGGCGAGGATGATAAGGACATGTATGTCCTCTCTGTCTCCCCAGAGGACGCTCCTGATAAGGCGGAGTACGTTCAGTTCCTCTTTGAGCAGGGGAACTGCATCGGCCTAAAGGTCGATGGCATCGAGCAATACATCGACCTCTATGACGATGTCACCCCTGTTGGGGAGAGCGACGGATACACCCTCCTCACCCCATACGGCATCATGCGGGTGCTTAACGCCCTCGGTGGTAAGCACGGCATCGGTCGTATCGACCTCGTGGAGAACCGCTTCGTGGGCATGAAGTCCCGTGGCATCTATGAGACCCCAGGTGGCACCATCCTCCTAGAGGCACACCGCGACCTAGAGACCCTCGTGCTCGACCGCGAGGCACAAGCCCTGCGCGACTCCCTCATGCCTAAGTATGCACAGCTCATCTACAACGGCTTCTGGTTCGCCCCAGAGCGCGAGGCACTCCAGGCCCTCATCACCGACACACAGAAGACCGTCTCTGGTGAAGTGCGCCTGAAGCTCTATAAAGGGAACGTCATGCAGGCAGGACGCCGCTCCCCGCTGAGCCTATACAGTGAAGAGATCGCGACCATGGAAGGCGGCGGTAGCTATAACCAAGACGATGCCACCGGCTTCATCGCCCTGAACGCCCTCCGCCTGAAGGAGAACGCTAAGCAACGCTAAGCGCCCCCTCTCTCCCCAGTGCTCACACCGCACTCTACCATCCAGATGCCAGAGACGACCTACCATGACATGCGCCACACCCTGGTTCGGCACGTGCAGGCTGTCTCGTCCCTCGCCTCTGAGGTCGGGAGTGAGCAGGTGGACTACGCCCCCATGCTGGAGGCGATCGAGACGCCCTCGGTGATCTCCCTCATCGGGGATGCCGATGCCGGTGCCAGACAGGTCGCCGCCGCCATGCTGGGTGTCGCACCTCATGAGATCCCAGCCCCCCAGGGCGGGTCTGTGCCCTACTACTTTCTGCACCACCCCTCGGTGCACCCGCTCCAGCTCCGCTCTGATGACGCGAGCTATGCCTCCCACGCCATCCAGGCGGACTTGATGGAGAAGCTCTGTATGGTAGAGCTACGCCTGCCTCTACTGTCCGCCGGTAGTCAGACCGCGGACCCCGTCATCGCCGGCAGTGATGGCGTGATCTTTATCCTCGATGCCCGGGACCCCTGGACCAGTGCAGTTTGGCCCGTCTTTACCCAATACGCCCAGTCACACCACGGACGCCTCTGCTTCTTCCTCACCCATCTAGACCAGCTAGACCCCCGTGACTGGGCGGTGCTCCATAAGCACCTCAGCTCTAAGATTACCCAGACCGCTGCAGTCCCGGTCGAAATCTACTTTGCAAACCAGCAAGAAAGCTACGCCGAAGCAGAGCGCTTTCTCGATGGATCTGCCATTAACCGCGAAAAGTGGGAACTCCTAAAGCCCTGGGCACAAAGCCTGCACCGCTCTATGGGGTTCCTCCAGCAAACCCTCCAGAGCCAGCTCCAATGGCAGGAAGGCGCCGCGAAGTTTGCCGAGGCATATAACGCCGACCTCACCCAGATGGAAACCCGCCTCGTGCATGACATCCTAGAGCGCGTCGATGGCGCTACTGGTGTGATCGCAGATCGTGGCACCGAGATCGTTGATGATGTGCGTGCCGCCTGCCGCAATGGTGACTTTCTCCGCTCGCTCCTCCGTGGTGGTCGCTCGCTGGATGTCTTCTACGATAAGCTCCGCCTCACCCTATCAGAGACCCTCTACGAGGAACTTGGCTCCGGATACACCCTCGTAAACGAGGCCACCGTCGCCCATGTGGACACCATTCGCGCACGTGTCCCCGCGCTCGTCAGCGAGCTGCCGCACCTGCAGGACGGGAATGACGCCGTCATGACCAGCGCCACCCTTGCCCGCGAGAGCGTCAACGTCGAGATCTACGAGACACTGAACCAAATGGATGTCCAAAGCGTCCTCACAGACCAACTCCGCGAGCTAAACACCCTGGCAGCCAACCGCCTGCGCCTCCGCGCCGTAGTCCTCATCGCCGCTGGCATCGTTGGCGGCATGGACCACCATCTGGTAGCAACAGGGATGGCAGGAGGCAGCCTCCTGCTCGCCGGCATCGTGCTCCATGCTCGCGCCCGAGGTGTCACCCGCTTCTGCACTATGCTCGATGAATGGTTCATGAGCTGCACCCCGCGTATGAAACGCTGTACCGAGGAGATCGCCCAGCGCATCGTCACCAACGGCCTCGACCATTACCGCACCTGCTTCCTCCCCGTCCTAAACCAGGTCGCCCAACGCCGCGAGGCACTCCCCCGCCAAATGGACACCGCCCGCACCCTCTTCCTCCAAACCCAACAAATCATCAAAGTCCTCCTCTCCCACTAGTGTCCTGAAATATTAGTTCGTTACATTAGGACGTGATTGATTTTTCCTG
>CAYWAG010000237.1:0-3726 GCA_964455925.1 uncultured Verrucomicrobiales bacterium
GAATGATTACGCCAATGCATTCGCGAGCTGGTCTAGGTATTCCTCGCGGCTGATGGAGTATCCGCCAAAGGTCTGCAGATGCGAGGTCACCCATTGGGTGTCTAGTAGGAGAAAGTCCCGCGCGCGCAAGTGCTCTACCAGATGCACCATCGCGATCTTACTGGCGTTCGACTTACGGCTAAACATGGACTCCCCAAAGAACGCCTTCTTATAAGCTATTCCATAGAGTCCGCCCTGTAAGCCGTCCTCATCCCAGCACTCTACGGATAGCCCGAACCCCCGATCATAGAGCGCGCAATACGCCTTTACGATGCGCTCATCGATCCACGTCTCCTGCCGCTCCCCACAGGCACGGATCACGCCCTCAAAGTCACGGTTAATGTGAATCTCAAAGGGCTTCTTACGCATCGCCCGCCGTAACCCATGATTAATATGGAAGCGGTCATCCAGCGGGATCACGCCTCGCTCCTCTGGACTATACCAGAAGATATCATTCCCCTCTGCCATCGGAAAGATCCCTTCCGTATAGCCTGCGAGTAAGATGTTGGGGGTGAGCTGTGACCCTTGACCTGCGAAATCAGCGAACATTTGTTGAAAGATTATGAGATCAATTCATTTTTTCAAGCGCGATTGTGCAGTCTTTTTCAATTTGCTCCACTAATGCGCCTAATCCGTCAAACTTCTGCTCGCCCCGAATAAACGCGACGAACTCGACAGTCAGCTCGGCCCCATAGATCTCGCGCTCAAAGTCGAACAAATGCACCTCAAACCGCTGCGCAAGCTCGCCTCCGACCGTGGGGCGCACCCCGAGGTTTGCTACCCCGCGTAAGCTCTCCTGTCCCAGCTGCACTCGCACGGCGTACACGCCCATGGGAGGGAGGATCTCGTTCTTAGAGTCTACATTAGCGGTCGGGAACCCGATCGTCCTACCGATCTGGTCTCCCTGCACCACGGGGCCACTGAGCGTGTAGGGACGGCCCAGCATGTCTTGCGCGGTCTGGAGGTTCCCATCACGGATCGCCTGTCGGATACGAGTGCTGCTGATGCGCTCGCCATCTGCCATGACGGGAGGAGTCGCTGACAGCTGGATCCCCTGCTCCGCACAGTACTCTGATAGGAACGAGAGCTTGCCCTCGCGCCCTCTGCCAAACTTCCAGTCCTCTCCCACCGAGAGTTGCGCTAAGCCCCCCACGGGGTTTAACAGTGCCAGGAACTCGCGCGCCTGTAACTGTGCGAAGGCATGATCAAAGGGAATGACGACCATCAGCTCCACCCCCATCGCCTCCAGTAAGGCGCGCTTATGGTCGATGTGCGCGAGGATCTTTTGTGGTGCACGCTCCGGAGCCAGTACCTGGAGCGGAAAGGGGTCAAAGGTCAACACAGCGGGGATCCCTCGCGCGGCACCAGCAGCATCGATGACCTCCTGGATCACCACTTGGTGCCCCCGATGCACCCCGTCGAACACGCCCATTGCGAGGTGCAAGGGACGCTCCAAGGTGGCTAAATGCGCTAAGTCATGCGTGACGATCATGCCTTAATCGTTCAGTAAATGGTCAAGCCCCTGCTTCAGGAGCGCCAGCGCCTCGCTAACCTCCTGCGCGGTTACATTTAGCGGAGGAAGCAGGCGGATAGTCTCACCGCCTGCAGGCGGGACGAGCAGCCCCAGGCTCGCCAGTGTGTTACAGGCCTTGATCGACGCCATCTCACCCTCACGCAGCGGCACCTTACGGGAGTCCAGGGCGATCCCCAGCAGCAGCCCCTCACCCCGCACCTCTACCACTAGCTCATGCTCCCAGGAGGCGATCTCCTCCCGAATCTGAGCCGCGCGGGTCTGTGCGTTCTGCCCTAGGTCCTGCTCCAGGATCTCTGAGATAACAGCGTGTGATACAGCGCATGCCAGCGGATTACCGCCATAGGTAGAGCCATGTGACCCCGGCCCTAGTAAGGAAGACAGCGTGACCTCGTCGCCCTGGATCATGCGATCAGATATCCAGAACCCACCGATGGGGAAGCCCCCGCCCATGCCCTTGGCCCACGAGATGACATCGGGCTGTAGCGTCTCTGAGAACGCGCGCCACCCCATCATCGGTCCCATGCGCCCAAACCCGCACTGCACCTCATCCAGGAGCAGGAGGAGGTCATGCTTCTGGCACAGACGCTCGATGGCGGCGAGAAACTCCGCACTGGCAGGGTGAATCCCGCCTTCGCCTTGGATCGGCTCTAGCATGATCGCCACGGTGCGATCCCCTATGATCTGCTCCAGAGCCTTAATGTCATTATACGGCGTATGGCGGAACCCCGGTAAGAGCGGCTGGAAGCGGTCCTGAATCTTAGCCTGCCCTGTCGCCGACATGGCACCGATCGTGCGCCCGTGGAACGACTGGTTAAAGGTAATGATCTCGAACCGGTTCTCACCCAGCGTGTTAGGGCGCTGGTGCCCGTAACGGCGTGCCAGCTTGATCATCCCATCATTCGCCTCTGCACCAGAGTTGGAGAAGAACATCTTCCCTGGTAGATCGATGCAGCGCTCCACGATCAGCTCGGCAAGGTCTGCCTGCCCGGGGATGTGGTAGAGGTTCGAGCAATGCATAAGCTTACTGGCCTGCTCCTGCAGGGCTGACAACATGCGGGGATGGCTATGGCCTAGGGCGCACACCGCGATCCCCGTGCAAAAGTCTAAATACCGCTTACCGTCGACATCCCACAGCTCCGTCCCCTTCCCGTGTGAAGGCTCGATGGGAAAGCGTCCATAAGTCGGCAATACGTATTCTGATAGTTTCTCCGCAGTAGTCATATTCTCATTAGGGAGGAACCGTGGTCCAACCGGCTCCTTCGCCCCCGCACCATGCAAAAGCCCCCTATTCACTGTCGATCAAAAAAGGGCGTCTTCTCAGTAGCTCCTCAGGGCGACCTCACTTTGGAGCCCTTATACATAAGGCGAAAGAGATCTAGAATCCTTACTTAATTTTAAACCACAATACGAAGGATAGCCCCTAGGCAAAGGCTCGGAGGGCACGGAGGAGGATTTTTTTTTACCCCTCATGTGCTTCATCCTTAATTCCGTAGTTGATCTTGAACCGCAAAGGCTCGAAGACGCAAATAAGATTAAAAAGTTAGGTTTTCGTTATTTATACCCACCTTTACGATCACAAGGCTCTCAAATATAACAATTCATGTAAGGCGTTATGCATGAACTTATTTCACCTATTGGATGAAGCCGAGTTGGTAACTGTTCAGGTAGGGTAGCATTATCACCAGAAACTTCGCAACACGATCTCCCCTATTGGGGAGACCGTGCTGCGAAGTCTATTGTGGTATTCCAATTCTGCATTGGACCTCTTTTACCCCACCTGAATAGTTACATTTGCAGTTTATTCTTGCCATCGGATGCCTTTACCTAGGGGCTATCCTTCGTATTGTGGTTTACCTAACTGCAGACACGAGTTTGAGCCAATATAAGTCTCTCAAAGTGAGGTAGCCCTCAGTAGCTCCTAACGAAAACAGCCGAACACCCTAATGAAAGGATGCCCGACTGAGGAACAACAACGCACAATATTCTGCTTAATTAAGGTGCGGGCACCTTATTAAACGAAGCATGCCTGCTTCTTACTTATAGAGCGTCAAAGTCTGTATGGAGTCACAGATAAGTTCGCTTTTTCTTGTTTTTTGTGCCTTCGGCGCCCAGTTCCACCTGGGCAATAGCCAGTATAACTGCTCGCTCCTCCT